>DATEOJ010000167.1:0-14598 GCA_035274235.1 Pyrinomonadaceae bacterium | reverse complement strand
AGCATATCGTCGGGTGGTTCGATAAGTGGATGATGGGTGTTTCGAAACCTGAGTATGAGGTGGCGGTGGAGAGATGAGGTTCTTGACGACCGCGGAAGAGACGCAAACCGCAGGCGGTACCGCCTGCGTTAGCGGGTGGTGCGGGCGCCGATGGTTAAGTCAGGTCGATCTCACGACGAGTCTCGACCACCCGCTCACGCGGGCGGTACTGCCTGTGTGGCCGCACCGCTCTCACCCGTCGACGTCGCGATCTTCCTCACTGCCTCAACATACGCCCCGTGTTCCTGCTCCAGTATCCGTGCCGCTAATGTCGCAGCTGTGTCGTCATCTTTCACTTCAACTGCCCGCTGAAGAATGATCGGACCCGCGTCGAGATCTTCATTCACAAAATGAACCGTGCATCCGGAGACCTTCACCCCGGCATCGATCGCCTGCTGCTGAACATTCAGACCCGGAAACGACGGCAACAGACTCGGATGAATGTTCACAATGCGATTCTCAAACGCGTGGATAAAATCCTTCGACAGTAGCCGCATGTAACCCGCGAGACAAACGAGTTCGATCCCGCGCGAACGTAGCTCGTGAATCATCTCCGCGTCATGCTCCTCACGCGTTCTTTCCCGACGCTCGACCACCAAGGTTTCAACACCACGCTCGCGCGCTTTCTCGAGACCCGCGGCATTCGGTTTGTCACTGATCACAACCCCGACCTCAGACGAAGGGATCTCGCCGCTCTTCACCGCGTCAACAAGCGCGACCATGTTCGACCCGCGGCCGGAAATGAGAATGCCGATCTTCATTAAAAGAAATCTAGAATTCGGTAGGACTGTGCGTCGTGGATGACATTCGAATTTTTAGGATCCTGAATATACGAAACATTCGTCAGACGACTTGCTTCCTGGACCATCGACTTACCGATCTGAAATCCGGGTGCCGTTGTCTCGGCGATGAGCCACGGTTTCTTTTCCCACGTAAAGTCGAGACCGTTCTCGTCGGTGAAATTTCCCTGCGGGATGGCGACAGTGATGTGTCGCGGAGAGTAGAGAAGGATGTAAGGCTCCCCGATCTGTTCGAGCAGCGACGCAAGGAGGATCGTCTTGTTGCTGCAATCCGCCGAACGCGTCATCAAAGTCTCGTTCGCTCGCTTTAACTTTTCACGACCCGACGTCGCCTCCGAATAACTGTATTCGATTTGCGTCGAGACAAAATCGACGAGTCGCTGGATCCTCGCTTCACGATTGTCGCCGGTGTCTTTGAGTAGATCGTCGATGAGTCGCTTCAGCGACGGCTCCCCCGGCTTCGTCACCATGATCCCGTGATTCGCAAAAACCATCTGCGGCTCGTCGCTCTTCTCGGGCGCCTTAGCGACCATCCTGCCGCCGTAAAGCTGCGAATTGTTTGAGAGGTTCTTTAGCTCGTCGAGAGTGAGCGTGTAGTTTACACCGCCGAACGGAAAACTAACTGTCTGCTTGGTGTCGAGTTTGAAGTTGTCGGTCGTTGTTTTGAAGAAGCGGAACGCAAACGGATTTTGGTTTAGCTCGTACTGGTCAAGCTTAACGACGCCGTCGATCGTGTTCCCAAAATCTATTTTCGAAGTGTCGGTGATGTACTTGGCGAGGAACGCTTGAAACTCCGCCTCGTCCGTTTCGGGATATGTGAAGTAGACCTCTTTCTCGCGCCACTTATACTTCGCGATCCGTCCCTTTCCGAGTAGCTGTTCGCGAAGTTCGTCTCCCGAGAAGCTTGGTTGGGCGAGCAGGAAGACCATGCTTTCGCGAACTTCGTTTGCATTGATCGCATCGAGGTCAGGCGGCGGCGGTGACGAGAGCCAGTACGCGAGATAGCCGGCGGCGGCTAGTACTAAGAACGCGCCGACAGCGATGAGGATTATCTTGGAATTTGATCCCGACTTCTCTTCCGATTCGAAGATGCTTCCCGCAGACATAGATTCTTATTTGATCGTCACACTGCCGTCGCCGGAGACGATCGTTCCGATACGCTGACCACCAACGCTCGCCGCAATCGTTTCCTTATCTTCTTCCGCGCATACAACGATCATCCCGATTCCCATGTTGAACGTTCGGAACATTTCCGTCTCCGAAACATTACCAAGACGCTGCATCACACCGAAGACAGGTAGCTCTGTCCATGTGCCGCGATCGATCTCGACGGAAACACCGTCCGGCAGAATTCGAGGAATGTTCTCGAGGAATCCACCGCCCGTGATGTGCGCAAGTCCTTTGATCTTTCCATCATCAAGAAGAGGTCCGATCTGCGGGAGAAAACTTTGATGTGTTTTCAATAATGCGTCGCCAACCGTTTCACCGAGTTCGTCGAGTTGAGTATCAGGTTTGTGACCACCGATCTCGAAAAACAGTTTTCGTGCGAGCGAGTAGCCGTTTGTCTGCAAACCGTTCGACGGAATACCTATCACGACATCGCCCGGTGAGATCGACTTGCCATCGATGACCTTCGCCTTATCGACAACACCGACGATGAATCCCGCCAGATCGTACTCGCCCGGTGGATAGAAGTCAGGCATCTCAGCCGTTTCACCACCAAGTAGAACGCAGCCGTTTTCCCGACACGCCCGCGCCATTCCCTCGACGACCGACGCCGTAACATCGGGTTCGAGTATTCCGGTCGCAAAGTAATCGAGGAAGAACAAAGGTCGCGCACCCTGGACGAGAATGTCATTGACGCAGTGATTGACGAGGTCTGCGCCGACTGTGTTGTGAATGCCGGTCTCGAACGCGAGCTTGAGTTTTGTTCCGACACCATCCGCTGACGCGACGAGTATCGGATCACTCATCTGCGGAAACGCACCGGAGAACATTCCGCCGAAGCTGCCGATCTCGGTCAGTGTTCGTTCGTTGAAGGTGCTTCGTGCAAACTCGCGGATCTTCGCGACCGCTTGGTTCGCTTTGTCGATTGAGACGCCGGCATCGGCGTATGAGATCGATCGTGACATAAGATCAGGACGAGACGGCGGTGATGCCGAGCTCGCTCTCCAGTAGACGGTAAAATTCAGCGTCGGACGTCACCGGCGTTTCCTCTTTTTCTTCGCCGGCGGTGACAATGAAGCTCTTTTCGGTCAAAGTTTTTCGCCCGTTTTCGACCATGATCGAGCAGAGCTTTCCCTTTCTAAAATGCGAATCCGGAGAGTATTGCTGAAAGTCGCACATCTCGGCGAACTCGGCAAGCTCACGGGCAATATCTTTAAAAATATACTCGCTCTTTAAGCGACCGTCCTCCTGCTTGGCGATATCGAGGTAATCACCGTCAAACTTTCGAATAACAAAAATCCCTGACGGGTCTTGCTGTTTCTCCCCGACGACAAATCGAAGCGGTTCTGTTGTAAACGCGCCGAAACCGACATCGACGAGATACTCATCGTCGCCGACGCGAGCGATGATCGCCGCATGATCAAACTCGGGTCCGTGGATGTTGCCGTTGAAAACGCGGGCCGATACGAGGCGAGTTTCAAAACCGATCGAGCGAAGTAACTCATTGAACAGACCGTTAAGCTCGTAACAGAATCCGCCGCGACGACGCACGACGATCTTGTCGGAAAACTTTTCAGTGTCGAGAACGATCGGCTGATTCCAATGGATGTCGAGATTCTCAAACGGAACAGTGAGAAGGTGAGCCCGTTGGAGCGACTTCAATGTCGGGAGATCGGGTGACGGTTGACCCGTGTATCCGATTCGAGAGAGATAGTCCGCGATATTCATTTCTTGACGATTCTCCACTCGATGCCTTTCACGCTCGCGCAAGTTGGCCCGCCGTCACGTCCGACACCGGGCATCACTGCCTCAAGACAGCTATCCGGGTTGTCGACGACCGCCATTGCTTCGTCTCGACTGATCGTCATGAGAGAAAGTTTTGCTCTTCGCGACCAGCATGTCGGATGCTGACCCGCGTAGGTTCCGGAATTTACATAGACGAAGCGGGCGTCCTTTGGACCTTGTGAGTATTTGCCGAGAAAGTTCGGGTGTTCGCCGCTGACATCGACTGTCATCTCGAACTCAAACGCGATCGCGTCGGCAGTCGTCGACGTCGGATCGAGGAGCTCGTCCTTGCCTCTCTGGACTCGCATCACGACGCCCGAAAGGGGCTTTGAAACGACAACTCTGAACGGTATCTGGTACTTCACGGCGGTGAAACAAGATTATAGTCGGTGGTGTCGGCGTTGACTATTTGCGCACCTGACGATTAGCATTTTTTATTCGGCATTAAATCGGTGACGCTAACTTTTATTGGCGCGACACCGAACGCTCTGCCGTAGAATCTAAACTATGAGTTTTACGTTACTTGATCAGAGCTCTGAAAACTTCGAATTCAGCGCCAATGTGTGGAGCTGGAAAGCAGCGCTCGAGATCGTAAAGAGTCTGGACATCATGAGCGAGGGCAAAGTCCGACAAATGAGTTATAACGGCACCGGAATCAAGGTCGATATCGACGACGCTCACGCGATCGGTGAAGCGATACGCGACAAGGTTTTGCCGAGAATTCCCGCAAACGGAAGGATGTTTGCGGATCTTCGCGTTACGGATGAGCCGGACGACATGACGCTTCATCGCGACGATGATGAGCAGTGGAAGAATTACAGCGTAACGCGCGATTGGTTGTCGGAGTTCTCAGAGTTCTGTTTGAAGTCTAAAGGGTTTCAGATCTTTTAACGTTGCGGTCAGCAAGCCGCTTTACAGGCGCGATTTTGGTACCCGGCTTTCACGGATGGACGTCTTTAACGATATCTTCAGCTCCTCTTCACCTTACCTGATCTGGGGGCAGATAATTGTTCTGATCGTCTTCGCGACCGTTCACGGTTATGTCGGAGCCTGGCTTGCGGTCCGAATGCTCTTCCGTCCGCGAAAGGCATTCAAATTTCTCGGCATCACTCTGTTTCCACAAGGCATGATCCCGCGTCATCGCGATCGTCTTGCTAACGCAATTGGCAAAGCGGTCGGAGAGGAACTCGTCTCGCAGGAGACGATCATGGACGTGCTTCTCACCAAGGATTTTCTCCGAAAGAAGATCCGCGGCGTGATCGATTCCTACACCCAGGACATCATCTCGGAGAGCTATCCGTCGCTGATCGAAACCCTGCCATCGAATCTGCGTGCCCCGGTACTCGAAGCTATAACCTCGCTGCAATTCAAAGTCGCCGAACACATCGAGAACGTCCTCAAGAGCGAGGAGTCGCTAAACACTATCAGCGGTTTTGTGGAAAGACGTGTCGACGACGTTTTGTCGCGTCGGGTCTCCTCGGTTATCGACGATGACACGTTCGAGAACATCATCGGGTTTCTTGAAGAGCGAATTCGAACAGCGGTTAATTCGGACGAGCTCGAGGAAAAGGTCCGTGGGTTTGTCGGTCGGCGCGTCGATGATCTCGCAAAAACCGCTACACCGCTAGGCCAGTTGTTTACGAGCGATGCAGTAATGCTTCTCAAGGAAAAAGCCGGTGAGCAGATCGGTCCGATGGCTCATCACCTGACCGAGATCGCTGCCGCCGAACGAACGCGAAATCAGATCTCGTCGCTTATCAAGCGAGAAGTACACAACTACTACGAGGCACTTCCGTTCTTCAAAAAAATATTCGTGTCGCGCGACAACCTGCTAGGAGAGGTAGACGACCTCGTGAATGAAAGTCTCCCAAGGCGGATCGAAGAAACACTCAAGGGCGACTACTTCGCCGAAGAGGCTCGCAACTTTATCGACACTTCGATCGACAACGCTCTCGCCCGGCCGATTCCGGACGTCATCGGACAAATTGATCCGACGCAGCTCGGACGGCTCAAGGAACAGATCACGTCCGCCGTTCTATCCTTGCTCCGCGGCGACGAGATGATGCGTCAGATCTCCGCCTACCTGACCGATACGCTCGAGCAATTCCGGCCGCATAGTATCGACTCCATCATGCGAGCGGTACATCCCGAATCCGAAGACAAACTGAAGTCGATGTTGTCGAAGGGTCTGTTGAACGTCGTCGCGCGTGAGGACACGTCGAAGATGATCAACGCCATGCTTGCGACGCAGATCGAGAATCTTCTCTCTGCTCCGATCGGACGTTTGTCGGACAACATCTCTGAAGACCGACTACAGGCGGCGAGTGACGGGTTTGCCGAAACGATCATCGCCGCGATCCGTGAGAAGTTACCGGATGCAATTCGCGAGTTTGATGTGGGTGGTGTTGTGCGCGAAAAGATAGACGCGTACCCGATCGAGAAGCTCGAAGCCCTCGTTCTCTCAGTCGCGAAAGACCATTTGCGGAAGATCGAATTGTTTGGAGCTGTCCTAGGGTTCATTCTCGGAGTCGGGCAGGGGTTCTGGTTCTATTTCTTCGGCCACCGCTAAATTTTCTGACCCCTTCGAGGAATTTCTCCGAACTTTTCAGAATTCCGAAGCGTTTCCCCAAGTCAGCTACTGCTTCTCGCGGAGGAAATAATGAAAAAGCTCGGAATCATAATCTTTGTTGTTGCCCTACTTATCGGCGTCGTTTTCTCGAACCTGTTCTCATTCGGCAAGGCCTCGGCCAGTTTTATTAAGTTTTCATTCAATTCGGTTGTCGGATCCGGAGTCGCGGCCAGCGAAGCCCGCAACTTGCGCGGCTTCAAAGGGGTCGATGTCGGTGGCGTGTTCCAGGTCGAAGTCACTGCCGGGAAGGAGTTCAATGTTGTTGTGGAGGCAGATGACAATCTCCTTCAGTATGTGAAGACCGAGGTCAGCGGTGATGTTCTCAAGATAACCTCTACCGAACGACTCAAATCGAGTACTCCGATGCGTATCCGGATCTCGGCACCCGACATCGAGAGTATCGATGCATCCGGTGCGTGCAAGGTTTCGGTCAACGATCTGAAGAGCTCCGAGCTACGTGTCGATACAAGCGGCGCCTCGAAAGTAAACATCGCTGGTGAAGCGTCGTCGTTGACGATCGATGTCAGCGGAGCGAGCAACATCGACGCTGCGAACTTGAAAGCAGAGAACGCGACGGTCGACGCAAGTGGTGCGAGCAAAGTCGAGGTCTTCGTTACGGGGCGGTTGGTTTCAGAAGCATCCGGCGCAAGCAAGATCGGCTATGCGGGAAACCCGACTTCGGTCACAAAGGAGAGCTCAGGTGCAGGAAAGGTTTATCAAAAATAGTTTTACCGTTTAGTGCTCGCCCTGTTCGCGGAGGACCGGTTCCTCCGCGATTTTTTTGTTCGCAGCGAGTGCACTTATACTGGCTTCGAGTTCGATGTTTACCGAAAGGAAAATTGAGCAACAGATATGGCAAGGACGGTGGCCCGTTATCGCGATCGTCGTGGTCATGATCCTTGCAGCTATTCAGATACTCCGCGTAAATCGACCCGTTGAGATTACTGCCGAAGAAGAAACGCCGACGATAAAGTACACAAACGGTGGTCCACTCGTAACTGGAAGTTTGTGGATCGATCCAAATGCGTTTCATTCTGTTCGCGTCGATCTAAATCGAAAGGCGAAGATCGCGGGCACGTTCACCACGCAGAACTCGAAGCAACGTGTGTCGGTTCTTGTTCTCGACGAATCAAATTTTGAAAAGTGGAAATCGCAGATCGAATTTGTTCCGATTGTCGCGACCGGCCCGGTTCCTAGAGGGCGCGTCAGCCCGGTGGTTGGTCCGGGCACTTTTTTTCTCGTGATCGACAATCGCGCTAACGATAATAAGCAGTATTTGGAAGCCGACTTTACACTCGATTGAGTCTTCGCTATTTCTTCAAGAAAGATTTCTGTCCACCATTCGTTTACTTTTCTTTACACTTTCGAAACGTGTGAGTTTCGGTCGGTATCTGACGTCACGAAAGTGTTAATTTTTCGTCGTTCGAGTGTCGAGAAGGCAATGGGCAAAAGGACTTAAAACGTTCTAACTTTTTCTGTGGATTTCTGTTTGCAAACACATTTCTTCTATGCTAATCTGTCCTCCGTTTTTCAGATAAACATCCTGTAAAGTGTTGAAAATAAATAACTTAAAGTGTCACTTGAACCTTTAAGCAAGATTCCCACAGGTTTGTGGAAAACCCTGTGGAAAACCGACGGCTTAAGTTTCGTTTGTCTCGACAAGCGGCGAAAATAAAATGAGTTTCGGTTCCTTGTTACGCGCCGCTTAACTAACGCTCATACTGGTTCTCTTGCTTAAGCTGCTCAACACTTGAAAGTAAATTCGGGGAGGCCTCACGTGGAAGTCCTTTTGAAAAAGACTGACGTTTGGAACGACATACTTGTCTTTGTAGAACAGCGTCTTAATAAACATATTTTTGAATCCTGGTTCCGAACGATCCAATGCGAAGGAACCGATGAGGCGGCGAGCATACTTCACCTGCGCGCCGGTCAAGTCACAAAGGATTGGGTCGCTCTTTATTACACCGCCTTGCTTGACGAAGCTCTCAGCTCGGTCCAGCTCGACGGTTATCAGATCCGATGGCATATCGACGACACGGAAACGGCGGAAACAAAGTTCTCGGACGTTCAAGGTCAGGAGCCAACCACGGCCGTCCAGAGCTTCGCTGCATCGGCCGGCTCTGACGCCTCGTCCAAAGTCTCGACTCACGTCAGCAGTGTTTCGACGAATTTTCTCGACCTCGAGCCAATCGAGAATTCTCTTAATCCGAAGTACACATTTGAAAAGTTTGTCGTCGGAACGAGCAATCAGTTTGCACATGCGGCGAGTCTCGCCGCAGCCGAGACACCGGGTAAAACGTACAATCCACTTTTTATCTATGGCGGCGTGGGTCTTGGTAAGACCCACCTCATGCACGCCATCGGTCATTCGATAAAAGAGCGCAATCGTCATCTCCGCGTTTCGTATATCACGTCCGAGAAGTTCATGAACGAACTTATCAATGCGATTCGCTATGACAAGACCCAGAGCTTCCGTGAGAAGTATCGATCGATCGACGTCCTGCTGATGGACGACGTGCAATTCATGGCCGGCAAGGAACGAACTCAGGAAGAGTTCTTCCACACGTTCAATACGCTTCACAACGATCAGAAACAGATCGTTATTACATCCGACTGTCCGCCGCGCGATATACCGACATTGCAGGAACGTCTGCACTCGCGGTTCGAGTGGGGACTGATCGCCGATATCGAACCGCCGGACCTCGAGACCAAGGTAGCTATCCTAAAAAGGAAGGCCGATCTGGACGGAATAAACCTTCCCGACGAGATCGCTATCTTCATCGCAACAAAGATCCGTTCGAACGTCCGCGAGCTCGAGGGATCGCTTGTCCGACTGGTAGCAATCTCCAGTTTGCGAGGCGTTCCGATCTCGAAAATGCTGGCTCAGGACGCGTTGAAGAACATTATCGACAGCGAGCGCCCCGAAGGTTTGACTATGGAGCGCATAGCTCGTATCGTTGCATCACACTACAAGCTCACGGTCGAGGAAATGAAGTCAAAGAACAACTCCCGAGCGGTCGCAGGTCCACGGCAGGTAGCGATGTATTTGAGTAAGCGGCTGACCAACCACAGCTACCCGGAGATAGGCCGGGAGTTCGGCGGAAAACACCACACTACGGTTATGCACTCTTACGAGAAGATCGAAACGCTCGTGAAGAAGGATAGCGTTTTCCACAATACGATCAGTGGCTTGATTGACAGTATCTGCGGTTAAAAACGGCGGTTTCGGCCCGATCTTCACCGAACGGGATTTCCACATGCAGTTTCCAAAGCTTGCTCGGCATCTATCGTATTTGCAGCACTTGAGAAAAGTTTTCCACTTTTCCTCAGCTTTGACGAGAAAGACCTTGTGGACGGTAGTGGAAAAGAGTGACGTCGCCGAGTTTTCCAACATTGAGGGGCGTTTTCCACAAGTTATCCACAATCGGCTGTGGGCGGGAAAGGTCAACTGAAACAAGCTCTTTCGTAGGTTTTGCACAAATCCACAGGCCCTATTCCTACTACTGGATTTAAAACTAAGTTTGAGATTTAAGTATTAGGAAAAAGTCGCCGACAAGAATAAGAATCCTGGCAGGAGTTATTTAATCCATATGGAATTTACGATCAAACAAAGCGTTCTCAAGGAAGAACTAGGATTCATCCAGGGCGTCGTTGAGCGCAAGTCGACGATCCCGGTCCTCTCTAACATCCTCATCGAGAGTCTTGGCGAGAACGAGATCCGCATTCTCGGGACCGATCTCGACGTTACGATCCGCTGTGACGCCGAGGCCGAGATCAAGCAGCCGGGTTCGATGTGTATCCAGGCTAGAAAACTGTTTGATATTGTTCGTACGCTCGACTCAGGAGAGGTTCATTTCAAGAAACTCGAGAATGAGTGGGTGCAGATGAAGGCCGGACGTGCCAGTTTCCGTCTCGCAGGCGTGAGCCGCGAACAGTATCCGGAGATCCCGATCTTCAAATCAGCTCCGATGCGTCTGCCGAGCGAGGTGTTCAATTACTTCATCCACAACACCGCATTTGCGATCACCAATGAGCAAAGTCGATTCACTCTCTCCGGAGCGAAGTTCATGATCGCGGACGGCAAGGCCCGCATGGTCACGACGGACGGGCATCGCCTGGCTTTCGTCGAAAAGGTTCTGGACGGGGCAGACGACCAGCAGATGGACGCTCTGATCCCGAAGAAGGCATTGCTCGAGCTGGTAAAGATCTCGCGTGGTTCGGATGACGATATCCAGTTCGGCGAAGATCAGAATCACATCTACTTTCAGACCGGTGGACGGCTGCTGATCACACGAAAACTTTCCGGCAACTTTCCAAACTACGAGATGGTGATGCCGAAGGATAACGACAAGAGCGTCGTGTTCGATCTCTTCGACATGAAAAGCGCCGTGAAACGTATCTCGCTAATGGCAGACGAACGTAATCGTTCGATCCGTATGACGGTCCGTAAAGGCGAGGTCGAACTCAACGCCCAGTCAAGCGAGGAAGGTGAGGGCCAGGAGTTCGTTCCGGCCGACTACGCGAGCGACGAAGAGGTGACGCTTGGTTTCAACTGGCAGTACCTACAAGAGTTCTTGAACAACGTCGGTGCGTTTGAGAATACCGGTTCGACTGAAGCGAACGGCGGTGATGCAGAAGCCGTTAAAGAAACCGACGGTGATAAGGTCCGTGTAAAGGAATCGAAGAGCAGTCCGCGTATCTCGTTCGAGTTCAAAGACGCCAACGCTGCGACGCAAATAAGAGTCGACGGCGACACTTCGTACGACTACAAGTACATCGTCATGCCGCTTAGGATATGATCGGGTAAAACGATAAATAGAATGTAATGAAAGGCCGCACTCAGCGGTCTTTTCTATTTGAATCGTAAATGTGTACCGCAGTTAACCCACCATATTCCTTCAGTTATCACGTTGGCATGGTCATTGCATTTTCCATTGGCGAGGTGACGATGACTTGAATCGAATCACCAAAAAATAAACGGCACCGCCGGATCTCTTCCCTTACGACCGACGGTGCCGTCAGAACAAGGGGAGAATAGTATGAAATTATTTAGTTTGAAAAACTTGGCACTTGGTGCAATTTTTGTGGTGGGCTCGACGGTTGTCGTCAGCGCACAAAATTACAACGATGAGTATCGTGAATGGCAGGAAGCACAGCGTCGCGCTCAGGAAGAGTATCGCGACTATCAGAGAACACGAAGTCGATCGGACTATCGAGATTGGCAACAGGCACAGCGACGGGCTCAGCAGGAATACACCGAGTATCGACGTACGGCCGGATCGAACAATCGATACACGAACCGTGCTGGCGGATCGCGCAACTACCGGATCTATCGTAACGGTAGTTACTACCAGACCGATTACCGCGGAACGGAGCTTCTCCGACAGGCGGTGAACAGCGGCTACCAGCAAGGTTACCGTCAGGGTCAGAATGATTCACGCTATGGACGTCATTCGAATTATTACGGAAACAACGTCTATCGTAGCGGTACATTCGGCTACCAGAGCCACGTAGCACGTGACCAGTATCAGTATTACTTCCAGCAGGGCTTCCAACGAGGCTATGAGGATGGATACAACAAACAGTACAGGTATGGTTACCAGTCGAACTCAGGTTTGAACATCCTGGGCAACATCCTGAACGGTATTCTCAACGTGGTTGAGAACTAACGTTCAAGACTTCTAATAACAAAAAGCGTCCGAGCATTTGTTCGGACGCTTTTTTTGTAGAAAAACTTAGGCCGCGATCTGTGCAGCAGGGGGCTTACACAAACCTCGGCCGCAGTGAGTCGGGATACCCGACCTACGCCGAAATACCAAGGGCGGGATTCACCCTCTTAGACTCTCCTACCCCTTACAAGTTGCAGTACAAGCACGACGACCGCAATGACGAGTAGGATATGGACAAAACTGCCCAACGCCTGTCCGGCAAATCCAAAACCCAGAACCCATAGAACGAGCAAAATGATGATTATTGTCCAAAGCATATGAGTACTCCCTGGCTCGAAACCAGCTTGATGTTAGACGAAGCAGTTTGGAAATAACGTCGCGCAGATTACATAACGCTAACAGTTGCATTTAGAGGGTTGACCGAGTCGCTGTCGGCACGCATCCTACTCTATATGTTCAGCAATCTCTCGGCTCCGAAGCGCGTTGTTATCACCGGTTTCGGATGTGTTACGCCGATAGGGATAGGAAGGGAGTCTTTTTGGAATTCACTCCGGGAAGCTAAGAGCGGCATTCGTCGTATCGAGAGTTTTGATCCATCGGCTTTCAATGTTCAGATAGCCGGCGAGATACCTGAGTTTGACTGGGAAGCACAGCTAAATCCCAAAGACCGTCAACACGTTCCGCGAACCGTTCCACTCGCGCTGGCGGCGGCACGAGAAGCGGTCGGGGATTCGGAGATCGATGTAGAAAGTTTTTCACTCGAGGAGAAGCGCTCTTTCGGTGTGGTGCTCGGCACAGGCGGCGGAGGACTCTCCTTCACCGAAAAACAATTCGGGTACTGGTTCTCGGGTAACGCGGGAAAAGGAAGCATCTACACCATCCCTGCGTCGACGCACGGAGGCCTCTCCTCGGAGTTGTCGATGGTCTTTAATCTTCACGGGCTGTCACACGTTGTATCGACCGGCTGCACTTCATCAACCGACGCGATCTTTTACGCTGCACAACATATCGCACTTGGTCGGCAGGAGATGATGCTTGCGGGTGGAGTCGACTCGCCACTGTCACCCGGAATTCTTAAAGGTTTTGAAGTAATGAAGGTGTGCACGAAGGAATGGAACGACGATCCCGCTCGTGCATGCCGTCCTTTTTCGAAAGACAGGTCCGGAATGGTTGTTGGTGAAGGCTCATGGATCTACGTTCTCGAATCGTTCGAACGAGCCGTCGATCGCGGAGCAAAGATCTATGCGGAGATCATCGGTTACGGAGTTACTTGCGATGCATATCATCGCGTGCGTCTTGAGGAGAATGGGATCGAACCTGCACGTGCGATGAGTCTTGCGATGTCGGACGCGGGAATCGAGCCGGAGCAGGTTGAGTACGTTAACCTCCACGGAACGTCCACGCCCCTCAACGACAGAATCGAGACGCAGGCCGTAAAACTAGCTTTTGGCGAGCATGCGTACAACATGCCTATGTCCGGGACGAAGTCGCAGATCGGTCACCCTCAAGGCGCGACCGGTGCGGCCGGCATAGGTGCGACGCTGCTAGCACTGAATGAAGGTGTAATTCCGGCGACGATAAATCTCGATATTGCGGATCCGGACTGCGACCTCGACTATGTTCCGAACCTACCTCGCCACGCCACCGTGACAACCGCTCTTTGCAACTGCATCGGTTTCGGTTCAAAGAACTCCGCGATCATTTTGCAAAAGCCTTCCCCTTAAAAAGGAAAGCGGCCGCTACGGCCGCTTAACCTCGTAAAATTAATCTATAAAAACTACGCAGCCAGATCCATCTCGCTCTTTACAATGGGCGGATAGTAGAACGGACCTGAAGTCTTGAACTCGTACGTGTCGAACTTGCGACGTGCGCCGCAATCGAGGCAAGCGCGATACGTGTTGTTCTTATCGGAGATCGGCCGGGTCAAACGCTTGTGCCAACAACCCAGAATCGATGCCACGATACCGATTTTGTCTCCGAACGATCCACTCGTCCGATTGACCAACGATGCTGCTATTATGTTTTGCTCCAATATTCCTTGCATAACCTATCCTCTTCCTTTCTCGTTCGTCGTTTCCGACGTTATCAAGAACGGGTCGTGGGGAAAGTTTTGCGGGCTTTGTGACCCAGTCCGCTTTCTGCGAAGTAACCTTTCCATTACTAAACGCGTAATGGCACCCGTTTCCCTGTCAGCATTTATCGTTCCGCAAAATTAATCTGAGTGCTTTCGGTACGGTCGCCCGTTTGTCTTATCCCGTAATTTCGTTAGAATCAACAAAAAAGAACTATGCAGAAATTGGTTTTGGCGTGTGCGGTTTTGGTTCTGGTTGCTGGATTTTTTTCTAATCCGGCTCTTGCTTGGGACGACGTTGGTCATAAGACGACCGCTTACATAGCGTGGCAGCGTATGTCTCCGGCGGCCCGCGAGACGGTAATAAAGATCCTCCGGGCGGCCCCGGAAGATTCACAACTCTCGGCGTTCTACATGAACTACGGTGCCGAACCCGAG
>DATEOJ010000166.1:0-8540 GCA_035274235.1 Pyrinomonadaceae bacterium | reverse complement strand
GGCAGATTGAAGTCAGCGAGTTTCTTTTCGCCTGCCATCACCAACGATGCGACCTTCGCGATCGGTACTCCCGTCGCTTTCGCGACAAACGGAACGGTCCGCGACGCACGAGGGTTCACCTCGATTACATAGACGCGGTCGTCCTGGATCGCGTACTGGATGTTCATCAGCCCCTTCACACTTAATGCTTTTGCGAGAAGCTCCGTGTAGTGCTGGATCGTTTCAAGATTCTCAACCGGGATCTTCTGCGCGGGCAGAACGCTGGAGGAATCGCCGGAGTGGATGCCGGCTTCCTCGATGTGCTCCTGAATTCCCGCGATGACGACGGCGGATTCGTCGGCCAGAGCATCAACGTCGATCTCAGCCGCACGTTCGAGAAACTTGTCGATGAGGATCGGTTTCTCGGGCGACGCCTCGACCGCCGAACGCATGTACTCGTCGAGCGACTGCTCGTCATAAACGATCGCCATCGCTCTACCGCCGAGGACAAAGCTTGGACGCACAACGACCGGATAACCGATCTCGGCCGCGATCTCTTTCGCCTCCGCGGACGATACCGCTGTGCCATTCGGTGGTTGCGGAATCTTAAGGTCGTTCAAGAGGGCAGAGAATCGTTTTCGATCTTCAGCGAGATCGATCGAGTCCGGCGAGGTCCCGATGATCGGCACACCCGCGCCATGTAGTCGATCCGCCAGATTCAACGGAGTCTGACCGCCAAACTGCACAATCACGCCTTCAGGCTTCTCGACGTCGACGATGTTCATCACGTCTTCAAAGGTCAGAGGCTCAAAGTAGAGGCGGTCGGATGTGTCGTAATCGGTCGACACAGTTTCGGGATTGCAGTTGACCATGATCGTCTCGAAGCCCGCGTCTCTCAACGCAAAGCTCGCATGGCAGCAACAGTAGTCAAACTCGATTCCCTGCCCGATCCTGTTCGGTCCCGAACCGAGGATCATGATCTTTCTTCGGTCCGTCGGCTCGGATTCGCATTCGTCTTCGTACGTCGAATAGAGATAAGGCGTGTGCGATTCGAACTCGGCACCGCATGTATCGACACGTTTATAAACCGGTGCGATACCCGCCGTCTTTCGATGTTGGCGAACCTCAAGCTCGGAAGCTCCGGTGAGAAATGAAAGACGTCGATCCGACAGCCCGAACTCCTTGGAGATGCGAACCTCATCGTCGGTGTAATCCGCGAGCGGTTTCGCGTCGAGCGTCTCCTGAAACTCCATTACCTGCGAAAGCTGATCGAGGAACCACGGATCTATCATCGTCAGACGATGCACCTCGTCGATCGAGTAGCCATTCTGGAGCGCGTAGGTAATGTAAGAGAAGCGTTGCGAATTCGGCCGCGCAAGTTTTCGCTGCAGCTCTTCGTGAGGAATATCGACAAGTCGGAGAGGCTTCACCGCTTCCAGTGATCGCAGTCCTTTGAACAAGCTTTCCTTGAACGTTCGTCCGATCGCCATCACCTCGCCGACAGACTTCATCTGCGTCCCGAGAACGTCTTCGGCGCCGGGGAACTTTTCGAACGCCCATTTCGGGATCTTTGTGACGACGTAGTCGATTGTCGGTTCGAATGAAGCCGGTGTTTTCTTTGTGATGTCGTTCGGGATCTCGTCGAGCGTGTAACCAACGGCGAGTTTCGCCGCGATCTTGGCGATCGGAAATCCAGTTGCCTTTGACGCGAGTGCCGAGGATCTCGACACACGCGGATTCATCTCGATGATCCGCACGTCACCATTGACCGGACTGACGGCAAACTGAATATTCGAACCGCCGGTCTCGACGCCGACCTTTCGGATGCACGCGATCGACATGTCGCGCAGACGTTGATATTCGACGTCGGTAAGAGTCTGCGCAGGTGCGACGGTAATCGAGTCGCCGGTGTGAACGCCCATCGGATCGAAGTTCTCGATCGAGCAGATGATGACGACGTTGTCGTTCAAGTCGCGCATCACCTCGAGCTCGTACTCTTTCCAACCGAGGATCGATTCTTCAACAAGAATCTGCGAAACAGGTGACGCGGCGAGACCGCCACGGGCGATCTCTTCAAACTCTTCAGGGTTGTACGCAGTGCCACCGCCGGTTCCGCCAAGCGTGAACGCCGGTCGGACGATCGCAGGATAGCCGATCTCTTCGACGATCGCGCGTGCTTCCTCCCAGGTGTGCGCAAAGCCTCCTTTTGCTGAAGGAACGCCGATCTCGTCCATCGCCTTCTTGAAAAGCTCGCGGTCCTCGCCGACTTTGATCGCGTCAATGTTCGCACCGATCAACTTAACGCCGTACTTGTCGAGAATCCCTTTCTCGAAAAGCTCGACCGAGAGGTTAAGTCCCGTCTGGCCACCGACGGTCGGCAGCAGTGCGTCAGGACGTTCCTTTTCGATGATGGCTGTTGCGGCTTCGACGGTGAGCGGTTCGACGTAGGTACGGTCAGCGATCTCCGGGTCCGTCATGATCGTCGCGGGATTGGAATTGACGAGCACGACCTCGAAGCCTTCCTGCTTCAATGCGCGGCAGGCTTGCGTCCCCGAGTAATCAAATTCGCAGGCTTGTCCAATAACGATAGGTCCTGAGCCGATTATAAGGACCTTGTGGATATCAGTACGTCGAGGCATTCGGTTAGTTAGCGGTAAGGGAGAGTATATCGAAATCGACAACCACCAGCCAATCAGCGGCTGCCGATTCGCAGGCCGGTCCAATATCACTCGCGTTTTCTCATCGGTCGCGAATCAGAGTGAAAGGTTCTGAAGCAGAAGGTCATTACCGATGAGAGTTCACCCAAAGTTAGGAACTTAGAGGCTAACGCGGCTCTCCTGCTCGAGTCGCTGAAACGAAACACGGACCGTCGAGCAACTGCTGGTCGGGGGAACGTGATCGTTTGACAACGGCTCGCTTAGCGAATAGGTCCTGGATTGTTTTGTTTTCCTGGATCTATTCGCGAATTTTCTTTTGGAAAAAGCAAAAACGGGGGATACTCACTGTCAAGCCGACAGCCCCCGTCGGTAACACTTACAAACTCACACAAGCAAGGAGACAAAAATGAAACGACTTTCGTTTGCATTGATGGTGGGGAGCGTGCTCCTCTTCCTTTTCACTCACACGACAAGAGCCGCCGAATTGGTCACAAACGGTGGATTTGAAACAGGCAATTTTACGGGGTGGACAGCCGTCACTCCGGCCACATTCTTTAGACCCTGGGCGGTTTCTGGAAGCGGTGCGGGCGGCAATAACGGCGGGACGTACGTTCCCTATCCGACGGCAACAGTCGTGCAACAGGGATCGTTCAACGCCTGGAACGGCATCGCCGCCGGAGCCAATCAATCGTTCCTCCTCTATCAGGACATCACTATTCCCACTGGCTTTAATGTACGGTTCACGTGGAATGACCGGTACCAAATGAACTATACCCAGTTCTGCAGCACAGGTTGTGGAACGGCGACCTACGCGGTTGAGGTTCTAACTACCGCAAATGTCCTTCGCCAGACCCTGTATATCGTCAATACATTGACCAATACCAACACAAATACCGGCTTCGTCAATCACAGTGTTGATCTAACGTCCTACCAAGGTCAGACCATAAGAATTAGATTCCGAACAACCACCACGCAATCCCTGCAAGGTCCCGGGCAACTCGAGATCGACGCAGTGAGCGTTCAGACACTTCAGCCAACCGCCGCACTAGTTTCTATCACGGGGCGAGTATTATCTGCGGATGGAATGCCGATCTCGAGAGCATCGTTAACTTTGACAGACGCGTCGGGCACGCCAAGAACTGCAACAACGACTTCTTTTGGCTACTACCATTTTGATGACGTGGAGCCCGGTCACTCTTATGTCATTGCCGTTTACTCGAAGCGGTATGACTTTCCCGACAGTCCCCGTTTAGTATCACCGGTCGACAATGTTTCGAATCTTGATTTCGTGGCAAGCCCCTGAGAATGGGCCGCCGCAGTCGAGCCTGAAATTTCATTTCCGGCGGCGCTGAAATCAAAAGGCCAACGGTTTGCGATGCCGAACCGTTGGCCTTGCTCATTGTCTCCAGGTTTTACTGGTTCGTGATCAATGCCGTCGTCCCGTCGAACTTGGTGATACTCACACTGAACGGCTCGTTGTAGGATCTCGCCCTATCACGCAGCACCGACAACGCTACCTGCTCGCCGAGCAATATCGACCAGTAAGACGAACTTCTAAAATGGATACCAGAGTGAATGCCATGACCGATGGTGACGTTCCAGGCGAGCTTGTTGAGTTCACCGTTGACATCGATCGTTGAAGCATCCGCAGCAGAGTAAGTGTTAAGCGACAGTCCATCCGAGCTCGACTCGTACAGATCACGACCGGCAGCGACGAGAAGCGGTTTCAACTTCTGACTTCCGTTGAAGAAAAACTTCAGTGCGGTGATGCATGCACCGCCGACGGTGCCATGCCCGGACGGGTAGCACGGATGTGTCGGCGAGCCTTCGGGGAATGCTTGCGGCAGCAGATACGATCCGTAAGCCGCGAATACGATCGGCAGTGCAGCTGAATTTAGAACGTCGGGGTGAAGGTCTGCGGCCGCCTGCGGCATCGGACTCGAATTAGTTTTACGCGCATGCACAAGCGCACCGTATTCCTCCGGTCGCATTCGAAGATCCTTGATCCACTTGTGATACCAGGACGCCTTCAACGCCCTCGTCGCCATCTCGCAGAGCGTTCCGGCGGCATCCGGACCGCCGAGTGTGCCAAACGCCTTCTGCGTCTGCGATCCGATGTAAGGCATGCCCGGATTCGGCCCCACGCCGATCCCCGCCATGATCATGAAAGCGGTGAAGTAAGCCTGAAACAACACGTCGACCTGAGTGTATGCCGCAAGATCGCAACCGTTACGAGTGTAACGCGGCGTCGGATCAAAAAGCAGCGGTCCTTCGTCGGGGCCACCGTTCTGGATGTTTTGATAAGTCGCGGCCGAGGTCATGAAGTTTTGACCAGGTAGGAACGTTCGATACTTCTGGTCGAGCGACTGCGCTCCGTAGAACGTCGGCTGGACCATGAACTGCGATATGTACGGCCCCTTCAAGTTACCGTCTCCGCTCACAAACTGACCACGGAATATATTCTGTGGAGTTACCGAAGACGGGATGATGCTGCCAGGGCTACTCACATACGAGAGATTGTTCATGTCAGCGCACGCTTGCGCGACTAGCGGATTCGATCCGTAATCCGCGAAAGGAATATCGCGTAGGATCGCTCCCCAGTAGTGCTCAACCTGCTCGGCAGCAGTCTGCGCGCTCGACGTCGCCGGGCTCGGCGGAATAACGGTTGAGTGCGAATCTATTCCTTGAAGGTCGAAGGCAAGCGCTCCCTGCGGACCATTCAAACGAGAGTTTCGTCCGCCGCCTGGTGTGCCAACAATGATGCTGTTGAAGTCGGAGTGACGACCGGTTTGGAACGCATTAAGGAGACTTTCGGCCGCTGCTGCGTTCGGGATCCCGAGTGAGTCGTGCGAGAGACCTTTACTGTAGATGCCGCTGTAATCGGAATATTTTGTCGCATCACCGTTCCCGGCCTGGTTGCCGATGTTCACCCGACTCGCGATCGCGGCGTCGCGGCGATAGGCAAAACAGTTGTTCATCCGTCCCGCCGTGTTGTTAATATTTACGTCTCCGGGCGCGGCAGTCGCGGTTGATAATTTTCCACCAAGCAGAGGAGCCGCTCCGACTGCGCCGACGGTGATCCCAAGGCTACCAATAAAGCGTCTTCGACTTACCCCTTCAAACTCTTCGGACGAGACGGCACCGGCAGGATCGCTTGATGCTTCTTTCATAGGATCTCCTCTTGAACTTCGCTTTTAGACGCGGACCGGGATTGCCACGTTTCGGGTTACGGGTTTCGGGTTTCGGGTTAACGAACTCTTTATAGGTACATGACTGAAACCGCACAGCTGTTTTGCGTGCCGGGCTCCAGGAATTGTGAATGGCGAATTATAGCGCCAAGAACCGAGGCCGACGCAAGCATTTTAGAGCTACGCGTCGGCCTCGGTTCGGATGGTCAGGTTGATCTTCTAAAAGGGTATGCGCGGAACTTTCGGGACCTTACTCTCGATCTTCCGCTTTGCCTCATCGACCACGGCCTTTCCACTCAGGATCCCGTCGAGTTGAGTGGCAAGACCGGGATTGAGCTTCTTAAGGCGTGCCTGCGTTTTCTGTGCGCCTTTCTTGTCGCCGCTCGCGAACTGCGCCGAACCGAGATTGAATAATCCCGCGACATTATTTCCGTCGAGCGAAACCACTCGATTGAACTGCGTCACTGCCATCGACAAATTGTTTAGCCCACGATAGCCGAGACCAAGTTGGTTGAGCGCGATGACCCAATCGTTGTGCAGACTAAGTGCGGTGTTCAGCGCCTTAACTGCAGCTTCGTGATCGCCAAGCGAGTTGTTTGTCGAACCGAGATTCATGTAAGCGGCGTCGAGCTTCGGATCTTTCTGGACCGCCGTATTAAGCGAGTCGCGTCCCTTCGTCAGTTTCGCGTTCGCTTCCGCATCCTTCTTGTTCTGCTTGTCGTTCTGCGCACCGTTGTAGTAGCCCCAACCCGCGTTCGAATCATCGACCGCGTTCGGACTTAATTTCCGCGCCTGTTCGAGCTTTGCGATCGCACCATTCCAATCGCCGACCTTTCCAAGCGCGTAGCCCCACTCGCTGTATAGATCCGCATTGTCCTTTATACCGACTTCGGCCAAACCGTATTCGCTATTCGCCTGCGGCCACTGTTCGAGTTGTCGATATGTATTCGCGAGGTTGTAATGCGCCTGGTGATAGCTCGGGTCAACCTTGACCGCTTCGCCATACGCCATCGCCGCGTTCTTGTAGTCGCCTTTGTTGTAATAGGCTACTCCCATGTCGTACCAGGCGGGCGAATAAGCAGGCTCGAGTGCGACTGTCTCGCGATACGCCGCGATCGACTGTTCCGGCTGGTTCATCCGATCAAGCAGTGCAGCCCGATAGTATTTCGCCGTCGCGTTCCTTCCCTCGAGCGAGAGTGCTTTCTCGAATGCGGCAAGTGCGTCCGTATTTTTATTCTGCTTGTAAAAGATCATCCCCTTCAGATTATGAAGGGACGCATCGCTGACGCCGCGTTTCTCCGCGTTCTGCGCGGCCGTTTCCGCTTTAACGATCTCGCCGGCGTTAACGTAGTTCATTCCGACGGGAACGTAGAGTGACGCGAGTTCGGCATTTAGTTGGAGAGCTTTCTCGTAGTTCGTCAGAGCCTTGGCAGGATCATTGTTGGCGTCGTAAACCTCGCCGAGCTTTGCATATGCGACATCGTTCGCCGGGTCGAGCGTGATCGCTTCGGTCAGAAATGGAACCGCTGCCGTATTTGCGGTATCGCCCGCACTTTCAATTCCCTTCGCGGTAAGAGCCTCGCTCAAACCAGCCTTCGCGTTCGCATGCGCCGGTACAGCTTTCAATGCTTCGCGATAATCCACGATCGCTTTATCGACCTCACCTTTATCAAGCGAAGCATCCGCACGCGCGACCAGTGTGTTGGCTAACGAGACTTTCGAATTTCGCTGAGGTGTGCGGTTCGCTGCAACGGTGGTCTGCTTTGCTTTCGTTACCCGCTTCTGACGGTTGGCTGCGACCTGAGGTGTGTAACGATTCTTACTTACCGCAGCTCGGCCGCCACCGCTTCGAGCCGAACGCCCCGCCGACTTTTCTTGCGGCTCTTTTCGCGACTTACGAAAGACAAAAACGCTCGCACCTCCGGAGACATCGTCCGACGCGACGAGATCCTGCGGAAAGACGAGGATCGTCGAGGCGCTGATACAGAATGAAACAATCGCGGAAACTAAAACTTTTGCCAACGATCTGGACCGGTACATCATTCACTCCTAAATGGATTTGTCGTTTACCACTGACACGGAAACAGAAGATCTTGCGTTGTTAGTCGAATCCGATGAATACGGGTTCGTGCTGTAGAAGTATATCGAACTTTTGCTGTACGGCGGTTTCAATTTTTTCCTTCAATCCAAGTATTTCGCTCGCCGTCCCGCCACCCAAATTGACGAGTGCGAGCGAATGATTTGCCGAGATGCCTACGTTTCCGTACCGAAAACCTTTTGAGAACCCCGCGCGTTCGATCAGCCAGGCGGCGGGAATCTTTACGCGATCACCGGCCGGAAAACTCGGGATCGAAGTCTCGGCGAATCGCACCGACAGCTCGTCGAACGCGTCGCGCTCGACAATCGGATTCTTAAAGAACGATCCTGCACTGCGTGAGTTGGGATCGTTTGCATCGATCACCATCGACTTCGACCTGCGAATACTTAAGACCGCATCGCGCACTTCGCGGACGTTCGGTTCGCGATCTCCAAAGAATGTGCGGAGGTCTTTGTATCCGATGTTCGGCGAGCCGGAGTCGTTGAGCCGGTATCTGACGGACAGCACCACATAGCGGTCGCGATATGTCGAGTTGAAGATACTCGTCCGATATGTGAACCCGCAGTCCGCGTTACTCAGATCGACGATCTCGTTAGACCGACGATCAAGAGACCGAAC
>DATEOJ010000165.1:0-7682 GCA_035274235.1 Pyrinomonadaceae bacterium | reverse complement strand
CTCGACGAACAAAGCGAGCGTGCTGTCGTTCACGATCGAGAACATCCACCCGCACGACATCGGAACGATCCTCGATCAGGACGGCATCGCAGTCCGCGCCGGTCATCACTGTGCGCAGCCGGTGATGAAGTTTTTCGAAGTCCCGGCGACGGCGCGTGCGTCGTTCGCGTTTTACAACACGCGTGAGGAAGTCGATAAGTTGGCTGACTCGGTGCAGAAGGTGATCGAGGTTTTTGCTTAGAAATTTCAAATTTCAAATTTGAAATTTGAGAGGAGTTCGGGAAAAAGATGCCACATTTTGTAATCGATTGCTCGCCGAGTGTTCTCACCAAACGCCATCCGGATGAGATTCTCAAGGAAGTGCACCGCATCGCCGACGATAGCGGGCTTTTCGATGTTGCGAACATCAAAGTCCGCATCCGGGAGTACGAGCATTACCTTGTCGCCGGTGAACGCAGCGACTTTGTTCATGTCTTCGCAAATGTTCTCGAAGGGCGGACGGTCGAACAGAAAGCGGCGCTGTCGCGAGCGATCGTCGAACGTTTGACCGAAATGTTGCCGGATGTGCCGGTGATATCGATCAACATGCGCGAATTCGAGAAGGCGACTTATATCAACAGGGGTTTGTTGTAAGCGTCATTGTCGGGCGCTCTCAAATTTAAAATTTGAGATTTGAAATTTCACATGTCAGAACTTAACGAGCTTTACCAGGAAACGATTCTCGAACACAACAAGAACCCGCGGAACTTTCGTGCGATGGAAGATGCCGATCGCGAGGCCGACGGGAATAACCCGTTGTGCGGTGATGCACTACGCGTCTATGTGAAGATGGACGGCGATACGGTGACGGATGTCGCGTTCAAAGGATCCGGGTGCGCGATCTCGAAAGCGTCGGCGTCGATGATGACGCAGACCGTGAAGGGAAAGACGCGCGAAGAGGCAGAGGTTTTGTTCGACGAGTTTCATCGGATGGTGACGGGTGGTTTGGATGTCGAGTCGGAAGAGAATCACCTCGGACGTCTGAAGATCTTTTCCGGTGTGATCGAGTTTCCCGCACGTGTGAAGTGCGCGTCGCTGAGTTGGCACACGCTCAACGCCGCTCTTCATGGCGAACACGAGATTTCGACTGAGTAGCAGCCGGGATACTACCGAAGAAGCTGGCCTCAAATCACTCAGATGATGCAGATCTAATCCGATCTTTTTAGATCTGCAATATCCGCGTGATCTGCGGCCAATATCGTTAGCTTTCACTCAAGTTGCAGATTCTCCGGTCGCAACAGCTTCCGGTTCCGGGACAATCAACTCGCAACACAAATGCTAACCAAATATCGCTTTCAAATCGCGGCGATCGCGATCATCGTCGTTACCGCGATCATCGCGCTAAACCTCCAGGGTCGTGTCTGGTGGTGTCAGGTCGGTGATCTTTGGCCGTGGTCGTGGGAAGTTTGGTCTAAGCACAACTCGCAACATCTCATCGATCCATACTCGTTTACGCATGTGCTTCACGGCATGCTCGAGTTCTGGTTGATCGGTCTCGTGTTTTGGAAGGTACCGATGGCGTGGCGGTTTGTTATCGCGATCTTTGTCGAGAGCTCGTGGGAGGTGATCGAGAATACTAACTACGTCGTCAATCGCTACCGCGAAGCCACTATATCACTCGACTACTTCGGCGACTCGATCGCGAACTCGATCTTCGACATTGTCTGCTGCGGATTCGGTTATTGGATCTCTTACAAGCTGAAATTCTGGTGGGGCCTCGCACTGTTTCTGCTCACGGAGTTAGTCTTGCTGTTTTGGATCCACGACAGTTTGATATTGAATATTGTGATGTTGATTTGGCCGATCGATGCGGTGAAGCATTGGCAAATGGGAGGATGAGACATCGAATCAGAAGACGGTCGATCCCAGCTCGCGTAGCGAGCGACAGCATCAAGCCCCCAGCGTGAGCTGGGGGTAAGGGCCAAATGAAACCAGCTCGCGTATGCGACCGGCAGACTCTCAATATCCCGAAATCTTTCGCTCGCGTACGCGAGCTCAGTCGGTAACGAGAAAACCCCCGGCTCACGCCGGGGGCTTTATGCTTTCGCCGTCTACGACGGCTCTCCGTTTGACCTTAGCTTCCTACCGCTCTCCCCTTGCCGTCTCGACCTGCGTCTCCAGATCCACCGCCAACTTTCTCGCCGCTGGTTGATCGAACGTTTCCGTCCAGCGGATCGCTTCGTCGAGAACTCGTAGTTGATACTCGCGCCAGTTTGGTTTGCCGGCGACCGAACCGAAGTCGCCATTATAATAACCGGTTCGCGGAGGGCGTACACGATCGGTCATCACTGGATCGACCGAGATCATCATCGTCGGGATTCCGGTCTCTTCAATTCCACGAGCGATCAGACCGAGCGTCTGATGACACAGGCGGCTTGTCGGTATAAGCAGCGCCGCTTGCACTTCATAGCGGTGCAGACGTTCGGCGATCTTTGGCGCGAGTTCGTCCGCGACCTTCCGGGCGTTCGGGATCCACGGACTGAGGCTCCACCACACATTGTTCAACTTTCCGATCACCGCATTCGCCTGATATTCGAGCAGACGATCGACCGGTATCTGCGAGTTGCGATCTTCGGTGACCGACTTCGCGTCGTAACCCTTTACCGCGTATTGCAGGTCGGATGCTTCTACCTCAACCGGTATCTCGCGGAAGCTCAGATCTCCGTCTCGAGCGTCGAGATCGAATGGTTCGGTGCCGTCGATATACGCACCGGCGGACGTGATCAACGCGAGGTTGAGCATCGGCAGAGAGCGTCTGACCGGCGTGAACGGAGCGTGTGTGTTACTGATGAACGGATAACCGGTGAGATTCTCGTTCTGCGTCCAACGCTCGAAGCGATGTGTAAACTCACCTGTCTTTTCGATGATTGCCATAAAAAACTAGATCTTGAATTCTTTTTCGAAGTTGTAAGGATCGGTGCTCGCGGGATTCGCTGACACGCCAAACTTGCGCCGCGCGATCTGGAAGAAGGCGATCAACGCCGCGACCATCGCGATCAACAGTACCCACTCCGACCAGTTGTGCAGGTTCTGGAATTGCACACGCAGCGGATCATCGGCTGGGATCTCATCGATCGGTCGTCCCATCTGGCTGCGAAGCATCGAGAGCCACAAGCCGATCACGAACTGTCCGAGACCGCACGCAGCTCCGACAACAAGCAGCAGGAAACGTTCGATCCATGCCGAGACGCGGTTGATATTCTTTGCGCCGATGAACGAGGTCAGGATGAGGATTAGCGCGATCGCTAGTCCACCAAAGTTCAGGATGGCCAACGTGCGACTTACCATCGCTCCCGCCAATTCACGCTGAGGCAGGACCGCAAACGCGCTCTGTGCGACGGCGATGAAGAACACAGCCGACCCGAGCCAAATGCTGAGAAGCAAAAGCCTGACGTCCGATAGTAACTTCATAAGCAGAAGCCGTATTATGGCCTGTTTAAGTAGAAAGGGCAAAACGGTCCGGACCTTGGATTTCTTTCCGTGCTTTTCCGTGTGTTCGGTGTATTCCGTGGTTATTTCGATGGCTAACCACGGAGAACACCGAACTCACGGAAAGACACGGAAAAGAACGGAGGCTCGCGGCGAGACATAGACCTATTCCTTACTAGCGTAAACGGAATAGTCGATCTCGGAAAAAATATTATCCCGACGCTCAATCTCGCTCAGCAGTTCTTCATCGACTTCACCCGACTCGAGCATCTTCGTGAGCAGATCGAAACGATGTATGTGCGATTGGAATCGTCGCGAAGAATATTCAACGGTCGTCCCCTGATAGATTTGGAACGCCCAGTCGGATGATTCGGCGAGGAGGAGCTCGCGTGCTAATTGGTTGAGGATTCTCCGCGACACGGGGATCGTGTCGCCGACGTTCTCCGTGTCTGCGTGTCTCCGTGTCTCCGTGTCGCCAAAACGAGCGACCAGCTCGCTCATCCTCCGCTCCGCGTCGTGCTGGTATGGATACATCCACGAGTTCTTCTCGTTCAGCCACACTTTATAGAAACCGGCCTCGCCCCATGACGATGCGATCGGTTGTTGACGTTGGATCGGAAGCCCTGAGTCGAGAAAGTCACCGGGCGTTACTGCTGCGATATCCGACTGATCGAAATGCAGTTTGCGGAAAAAGTAATCGATAAACTGCGGACCCTCGTACCACCAGTGACCAAACAGCTCCGCGTCATACGGCGAGACGACAAGTGGCGGACGCCCATCAAAAGTTTCACGCAACACGTGCGCCTGCTTGATCCGTTCGCCGATAAAGTGTGATGCGTTCTCGGCGGCCTTCTCGCGGGCGAGGGCCGGAACATACGGTGCCTTTCCGTGCTGCGGAACATCGCGACCGGTGATGCGGTGATACTTCAATCCGAGATGCCGGCGATTTCCATCGGCGTGAAGATGCGGCCGCAGATAATCGATCGGCAGGTCCCAACCGATATCGCGATAGAACTCGCGATAGACATCGCTTCCCGGATAACCGATCACCGAACTCCACACCTGCTCGCTTGTCTCGACGTCGCGAGCGAAGACCGCTGTTCCATTCGGACAGATCACCGGTGCGTGCACTCCGTAACGCGGACGCGGATCGCCGTACAAGATCGCGTGAGTGTCGGCGATGAAATATTCGATACCCGCGCTCTTTAGAAGCTCTTCGACGCCAGGCTCGTACGCACACTCGGGCAACCAGATACCACGAGGCTGCCGACCAAAATGTTTACGATAGTTTGCGACCGCAACTTCGATCTGCGCACGGCGGGCTTCGGGCGTTGATATGAGCGGCAGGAATCCGTGGGTCGCGCCGCATGTGATGATCTCGAGAACGCCTTCGTCCTGAAGTTCGCGAAACGCGCCGACGAGATTTCGTTTGTAGCGATCGTTCCAAAGACCCAGCGACGCACGGAGATTCTCGGCGTACATGTTCGCGACGTCTTGGAATTCCATCGACTCGCTCGCAGTCCGTCGCACTTCTTTTTCGGCAAGCTCGAGAAGATTTTCGAGATGCCGCGTGTAGCGGGTCTGAAGAAGTTCGTCCGAGAGCATCTCGCACAAAGGCGGCGAGACGTTTATCGCCATTCGCGGAACGGCTCCGGCTTCGTAGAGGTTTTGAAAAATGAAGATCAGCGGGAGGTAGACCTCGGTGATGGCTTCGAAAAGCCAATCTTCCTCGAGGAACTCCGGATACTCGGGATGGCGGACAAATGGCAGGTGAGCGTGAAGGATTAGGCTGAAATAACCTGTCGGCATATTGTCAGTCACCAGTTGTCAGTTGTCAGTCATCGGTTGATCAGTTTCGGCCCGAGCCGGTGGGAGAGCTGATCGGCCGTAGTTTCGGCGACTTGCGTCTCGTACGCAGGCGTCGCGGGAAATTGATCGAGCTCAAACCGTATACGGTTGCTCCGAGCTCCTCTTCTTCGGTGATCTCTTCCGACTCAATATCGTATCGCTCACGCAGTATCGCGGCCGCTCGTTCGGTACTCAAACGTTCCGCGTACTTTTGCATCAACTCATACAGCGCCGGACTGATCTTCCAACGCAACGACTCGAGAGCGTGACCTGCGGCGAGAAGTAGCATCGCATGACGCAGATCCTCCGGAGAGATACCGTCGGTGTCGACGTCCTCATCGACCAGATCGGAAAAAGCGTCGCGTGTAGTGGTCTCCGCTGACTCTGCATCGTCACCGGCGATCGCGACGTCGAATGCGTCTTCGCTGAAACCAGCGACCTCAAGGACTCTCGCGAACTCGTCCGACGTGACATTCCAATCTGCTTCCGTCGCAACTCGGGTACTGGGATTCTTGCGCGGCGTTTGCACCGTGTTTGAGTACACGGCACGGACGAACGGCAGATTCGGCGCGTAGAAACCGATCTCGGCGCGATACTCACCGTCAGCGTCGACATGAAACCACCAGGAGCCTTCGGCCTCGACCGGATGAATTTCCTCAGAGTCGCGCTTCAGATCGAGGAGTCGGAGTACCAGTGTGTAACTTGCCGTGTGAGCACCCAACGCTCGGTTCAACCGTTGAAAGGGATTCGAGCCTAACGACCAGTAGAAGAAAAGTCGATTCGGCGTCTGCATCAGCAGTCGCGCACGCGCGGTGTGGGCGAGCTGGGGAAGTTTTGGCAATGCGAGTTCGCGAAAGACGGGCGGCATTTCATCGAGGGTCGCCGAGGGCTCGAGGGTCCCGATAAACGCGGGCACCGCTGGTTCGACATCCGCCCTGATCGGTTCTGCCGACGACACTGAGTCGTCGTCCAACACGAACTCGATAAATTCGTCTTCCGTCTTATTAACTTCTAACTTCCTTAACCTGCTCATAAAACACGATTCCGCAAAAATTTGCGGGGCGCCCGGCGCACAAAATAAAACGAAATTATGAGGGCTTTCGTGAGCAGTTACAAGCAGCACACTCAGTTTCTTGGTGGAGTGAAAGAGGCTGAACAGATCATACGCGAGTTGGGGTACTCAGAAAGTGCTCGTATTCGGGCGCCGCCGCTCCGATGGAGCGAAACGTGTGGAACGTCGCCGCAAGCCAACGCCAACGCCATCGCCATCGCTCCGTAGGAGCAACATGTTTGTAGGACGTCGTCGCACTCCCACGACCTCGCTCCGTTAGGAGC
Source organism: Pyrinomonadaceae bacterium (assembly GCA_035274235.1). Taxonomy (GTDB): domain Bacteria; phylum Acidobacteriota; class Blastocatellia; order Pyrinomonadales; family Pyrinomonadaceae; genus OLB17. The sequence continues at coordinate 1,031 of DATEOJ010000165.1, read as the reverse complement.
GGAATGTCGATCAATCGATCCACTTGAACAGGTAACGATCCTCGTACTCAACCTCGAATCGGTCTAGCATCTCAACGTATTCTTCCCTGAACGACCGCTTCGCATGATGCTTCTCCTGGTCGAGCACGTACTTTGCGACCGCGTCGAGGTGCGACTTTGAATATGAGAACGCTCCGTACCCTTCCTGCCAGTGAAACTTTCGTCGCGAAAAGCGCTTCTTGTTAATGAACTCCGTTGAGTCCGATTTTATGTCGCGAACGAGATCGGATATCGCCATACTCGGCCTCAGCCCGAACAGAATATGAATGTGATCGGCGATGCCTCCTATTGCTATTAGCTTGTGCTTCTTGTTTCGAAATATGCCGCCGATGTACTTGAAGAGTTCTTCCTTCCATTCGGGCTGAATCAGGGCCGCGCGTTGTTCGACTGCGAAAACGACTTGAATGTAAATCTGGGAGTAGGTGTTCGCCATGTCGATGAGGGAAGCATGTTTTGTTTGCGGGAGTCCTTAATTAATCTAAATTCTTCTAGGCTTTCCTTAAACATACCGCTCCTAGCGGAGCGGGGTTCGGGGGGGGATTGATTCTACAAACATGCGGCTCCTAACGGAGCCAGTCTTCGTCGTGAACGGGATCTACAGACAGGCTCTTCCGGAGCGCCGTCGCGGAACGTAAAAGCAAGTTTTGAAATTGTTTAGAGGAGGGTCGACATGCCTACTTGAGATTCTTCGCGCTCTTGAGCTTGATCTCGATCTTTCCGTAGGGCGAGTGGACTTGCGAGCGTACCGGCAGACGACGAGCGTCGTCGGTGATCCAAATTGTCATTTTGCCTTCGCGCTCGATCAGTCTGCCGTTGCCGAATACCTCGGGTTCTACCCGGTAGCACCACTGTTTGCCAAAGATCGTCTTTAGTTGCTCGCGGGCAGTAACGCGGATCGGAATCTCATAAACAAGACCCGAATCGCTGACCGACATCCGAAACGTCTTGCCGACAGCGAGGGGCATCATTCGCAAACTGTAGACACCCGAGAT
>DATEOJ010000164.1:0-4550 GCA_035274235.1 Pyrinomonadaceae bacterium | reverse complement strand
ACGGCCGGCGAGCTTTACCGGTTTGCGGAAAACTTTCTAAACGGAAGCGAATTTGCCGGAGCGTGCTTCTCGCCGGACGGTAAGACCTTGTTTGTAAATATGCAGTCCCCGGGTATCACATTCGCGATCTGGGGTCCGTGGACCCGCAAGCGTTCCTGATGCCATTGCGAGCTAAAAGCCAGAAACGGGCATTCCATCGGATGCCCGTTCTTATTGTACTGGGGCAGCCTCAGACTCATTTTTACAATTTTGTACGAAAGGCTACGGTGACACCCTTCAGCCCGATGGTATCTTCAAAGCCAACGTCGCAACGATATACGAAGTCTGACCTCAGGCTCTTCGTCTTTGCTAATCACGGAAACCGAATACGATGATCAACGACAAGGTCGTGGCGATAGTAAGCTGGACCGAATAGAAGTGTCGCAGGCTGGTATAGTCATGTGTCCTCACTTCCTCACCAGAGCCGCCGTGCCGGTGTTACTATGGCATCCTGCTGAACGACCACACGAACCATATCGCCTCCCGCCTTATCGGAATTGAACGCGACGCAGACCGAATGGCAAACGCAGACGCCTCGAATCCCACGCGACTATCGCCGCTCGCCAAAATAATGCGACCGCGCGATCGTCGAAAGCACTCCCGGTTGGGAGAGTCCGACGCGTCATATAACATAACCTGTAATGTCCCGACGCATACTGATCGTTGACGACGAACCGAACCTCTTAACCGCGATTGCAGCCGTACTTCGGGGAGAAGGGTTCGAGGTTGCGACCGCGCGAAATGGCAAGGACGCTCTCTTGCAGCTCGCGAAGTCTCTCCCCGATCTTATTGTCAGCGATATAAGGATGCCGATCATGGACGGTTATAAGCTGGCCCGACAACTGCGGCTAGCGCCACACACCGAGTTGATTCCGATCATTTTCCTTACCGCAAAAGATGAGACGGAGGATCGCATCGAGGGTTTTCGATCAGGCATCGACGTCTACCTTACAAAACCGTTCGAGCCTGAGGAGTTGATAGCCGTCATCCAGAACATCGTTTCGCGGGTCGAGCGCACCCGCACCGCGATAACGCTTCTGGCCGGCGACACGTTTCGACCGGACGAGAGATCCATTCCGGATGAAGATCTGACCGATGCCGAATGGAGAATCGCGGACCTAGTCGCTCAGGGTCTGACGAACAAAGACATCGGCGAAAAACTTGGGATCAGCATACGAACCGTCGAGAACCACATCGGCCGCATCCTCTCGAAAAAGAGCTTCTCTAACCGCGTTGAAATTGCGCGCCACGTCCTCTCGAAGCGAGCCGAGTAGAACGTGAGCCATACATCGCATTAGGCAAAAACACCTAGATGCATGCGTGATTCTACTGATGTGAGAAAACCTTTCCTGATGCACTATCGTGATATGGGAGGTTAACAAAATGAGAGGGAAATTATTCTTGATCGTCGGATTGATGATGGGACTGCTAACGGGTGTCGCCGTCGGCCAGACTGAACCGGTGGCGTCCAGCAATCCCAATAAACTCATGTCCGCAGCATCTCCGAAAACGGTAGCTCAACCGGCAATGACGGAGATTCGGGGTATCACGCTTGGAATAACGGCCGACGAGGTAAAACGACTACTCGGCAAGCCGAAAGTCGATGATAAGGATGGGTTTTATTATGTTTTGTCCGACCACGAATCGATGCAGATACGACTTGATTCGGATGGTAAGGTCAACACCGCATCGATCATCTATACCGGCGCGGATGCGAAAACGCCCGAAGCTGATGCAGTCTTTGGTGCGAGCGCGGACATCACCCCCGGTACTGACGGACGTATTTACGAGCTTGTTAGATATCCAGAGGCCGGGTTCTGGGTTTCGTACTCCAGAATTATGTTGGAGAACGGACCGATGACCACGATAACGATGCAGAAGCTATAGACTGAAACTGCCTGCGTCGGGCAAAACTTGGAAGTGAGGAAGATTACCGTTGAGCATTAGAGCACGCCTCCTGTTGCTTACCATCGGGCTAGTCCTGCCCCTCCTGCTGCTTGGTTTCTATTATCTCTGGCTGGGACGACAAACGAGCTCAGAACAACTCGACGAATCGATCAAGCAGCAGGCCGAGCTTGCTGCAACTGCGTTCGAACAATGGGTTAGAGCGCAGCGGTTGACGCTTACGACCATCGCCGCCCTCTCGACACAAGGCGACCGCCAGACGACCGAAGAATTTCTCAGCTCGACTTTGCGAACGCGTCAAAAGTGGTTTGAGGTACAGGTGATTGACGTTCAAGGCAATGCGATAATATCGCAGAGCGTCCGCGAAAAACCCTTACCACTTGTTTCGATCGACATGATCCGACAGGAGATCGAAAGGCAGAAGTCGCTTGTAATTCTGACTGAGCAACTCTCTGACGAAAACTTGCGACTGATCTCGCTCGCTATGCCGCTCGACAACGGTAGTTTTATTGTCGCCCGTATTGACGGCTCGAGCGCGAGTGACATCTTCCGCGACCTGGACCTTCCGGAGAAACACATCATCGCAGTCTTTGGTTCTAACGGACGCTTACTCTATCGGAGTAACGTCTCACCCGAACAGATGGAGGTCGACGTCAACAACACGTCGCTCCTGTCGGCGGTGACGAATCAACGTTCGGCGACGACCGAGATCGACAGCCCGTACGACGGTATTCGGCGATTGTACGGACTTGCTCAGGCCGGAACCGCCAACGCTACGGTCGCCGTCGGCGTTCCGAGCAGCTATCTTTACGAACAGGCTTCGCGCAGATTTACGAGGCATCTTTTCGCGGGCCTTATTATAGCGACCCTTGCCGTGATCGCGGCATTCTTGCTCGCTCGCAGTATTACCAGACCCATTCAGCATCTTACCGAGACGGCCAGAAACTTTGGAGCCGGCGATCTCGCCGTGCGAGCCGAGTCTTCGGGAGGCGGAGTCCTGAACGAACTGGGGGACACGTTTAATCAGATGGCCGACCAGATCACAAGGCGCGAGCAAGATCTGCACGAGATCGACCACCTTAAGTCCGAGTTCGTGAACAGTGTTTCGCACGAACTGCGTACGCCGCTCACTACCATCAAAACCCTGGTCAAGGTCCTACAGGCAAACAAGATCGACAAGCGTGAAAAGGCGGAATATCTGGCAACGATCGCGGAAGAGTGTGACAGGCAAATAGAGTTCGTTCAAAAACTTCTCGACCTATCGCGGATCGAGTCGGGAGCCCACAGGCCAAAGTTTGACACTACCGTTGTGGATAACCTGTTAGATGGCGTCATGGAGTCGCATGTGCGCGCGGCTGCCTCTCGGGGTTTAGAGCTGAAGCACGATGACTCACCTTCGGTTCTCGTCGAAACGGATCCAAATTTGCTCGAACGCATCGTCAGCAGTCTTGTCGAAAACGCAATGAAGTATACGACCAAGGGCGGAATGATCGCCTTGTCCGCCGAACAAACTCCAAGTCATGTGCTGATAAATGTAGACGACAGCGGATGCGGAATTGCCGCGGACGACCTGCCCCACGTATTCGAGCGATTCTATCGCGGTCATTCGCTGGAGCCCGCTGCCGTAAGCGGTGTCTCGGGAACCGGTCTCGGCCTTTACCTTGTTCACACTATGGTCGCGCAGCTGAATGGCGCGATCTCAGTGGTGAGTCCGGTACCGGGAGCAACGAAAGGTTCACGATTCACGATCTCTTTGCCCGCCAACGGCCTAAGTGGAAACACTCACTCCGAGTGAGTAAAAACTCCGACGCCTGCGATCGCTTTTCCAGATAACTTAATAGGAGTAGAGCACCGACGCGCGACGTCCTCCATGCCGCCAACGATGACCAGGGGGAAATTGCCATACGAACCTCACAGATGACGGTGCCCACAATCAGGCATGTGAGGATGTCGCCATAATCTGCTTCCCATGCAGAGGGTCGGTAGGATAAGTCAGCGATCAGATCTCCGTTTGACTAGTTCTACTGCAGCTTTATCCGGCACCTAAGAGTATCCCCTTGGCTGGCGTGATAGAGCTCGCAGAGGCGCCGAGTCTTGAGACCCGGCGCCTCGCGTTTTTTCGAGTCGCAAGCTATCACCTATGCAAGCACGTGAAGAGTCGGTGGAGATCGGAGCGTTACCCGTCAGGTTTCTGGAGGTCAATGGCGCCTCGTTGGCGTTTGTTGAAAAGGGCGAAGGTGATGCAGTGGTCTTCGTCCATGGTCCGGTCTGCGATTTGCGAATCTGGCTAACTCAAGTTGAGCTATTTTCGGGAAAGTACCGTGCAGTCACATATAGCCGGCGCACGCACTGGCCGGCGAAGGATGCGAAGGACACCGCACTCTATTCGCGAAGCTCTCATGCCGAGGATCTGATCTGCTTTCTTGAGGCGTTGAAGTTAAAGAAGACGCACATCGTCGGGCACTCCTATGGCGGGGCCGTCAGTCTATTAGCAGCTATCCAACGTCCTGACTTGATCGCAAGCCTTACACTTGCGGAGCCGAGTCCATTTCTTGGTCTCTTCAGCAATTCGGATCTCGACCTCGTATCCAGACAAAAGATCGGCT
>DATEOJ010000163.1:0-16250 GCA_035274235.1 Pyrinomonadaceae bacterium | reverse complement strand
CGCCGGCTGTGCTGTCGCGATGGAAGCCGCACGCATCTTGATTGCGTCAGGTTTGAAACCGCGTCGTACGATTCGGGTTGCGCTGTGGAGCGGTGAAGAACAGGGGCTTAACGGTTCGCGTGAGTATGTCACTCAGCAGTTCGGTGAGCGCAAACCAAGTCAACCGGGACAGCCGGGTCAGGCCCCTCAACCGGGCGAGTTGGTCAAGACGGCGAACTACGACAAGCTGTCGGCCTACTACAATCTCGACAACGGCACCGGTAAGATCCGCGGCGTGTACATGCAGGGTAACGCTGCTGTCCGACCGTACTTCGAGACATGGCTCGCGCCGTTCGCGGACATGGGTGCTGCGACACTCACGCTCTCAAACACAGGCGGTACCGACCACCTCTCGTTCGATCGCATCGGTCTGCCGGGTTTCCAGTTCATCCAGGACGTGATCGAGTACGACACACGTACGCATCACTCGAACCAGGACAACTACGATCGTCTCCAGGTTGATGACATGAAGCAGGCCGCGACGGTCATGGCAGCGTTTGTCTATCAGACCGCAATGATGGATGAGAAGCTGCCGCGGAAAGTAATAAAGTAGATGATGTATGGCCGAATCCCGGCCCGCAATTCCCACCCGATAATTGGTCACTTGAAAAGCCGCAGCACATCAGCTGCGGCTTTCATTTTTGAAAATTTGGCGATAGACAAACTACTGAGGCAGGCCGATTCGCTTTAACAGATCTATATATCGTGGATCGTCACGGAAGGTCATTATCGGCCAGTTTACTTTTAGATATGCGAGGCCGGGATCGCGGTCCGCGAAGCAGATTTCTAAATGTTCGAATCCCTTGTCAGTGTTCCCGGCTGCAAGGTACGCCTCCGCAAGTTCCAGATGATCACCGTCGCCCCGGCGAGCGTTCTCTTGGGCGATCCTAAGCCGCTTCTCCCAAAAACCCTGAGCACCTTTTTGCGCGAGAGCAATTTCGAATTCCTTAGTTCGTTTTTCGCACGCTTCCGGAGTCGAAAGCTTCAGCAGGACCTCTCCCCGGCAGGCCGAATCACGACTTTCGCGAAACAGTCCTTTTTCTTGCAGGGTAGCGGCTAAATAGACATGAGCCATTGGATAGTTCGGCTCCATTGCGATGATCTTCCGAAAATGTGTCTCGGCCTGATCGAGCCTCATGTGCTCGACGTGGCGAAGTCCCATGTTTAGCATTACCGAACGCGAAAAGGGGTCAAGCTCGTACGCCCTGTTGATCTTAACCATAGCCTCATGATCGCGGCCCGTCGCGGATAATAACTGCGAATACCACTCATGAGCGGTCGGGTAATTTGGATTGATCTCGATCGCACGTCTGAACGCGGCTTCGGCTCCTACGAAATCCCATCCACGAAATTTTTGTCGACCGGACGACGCCTGGGCCTCGACAATAGTGTCGTCCACTTCAAGCGCTCTCGCGACAGCTTCTTTCTCCTTCGCGCGTATTGCTGACCGCTCCCATTCACTAAAGAAACCGTCGCTCTCGAGGACGGTCCAAGCTCCCGCGAGGCATCCGTAGGCGCGCGAAAACTTTGGATCGAGTGCGATTGCGCGCTCGAAGAGTTCGATACTCTTTCTTAAGTCATCCGGCGTCCGCTTGTTCCAATAGTACAGACCCTCCAAGTAAGTCCGATATGCTTCGACATTCTCGGTCTCATACTTTTTCTCACCGCTCAATGCAAAGCGAAGCTTGCTCGAGATCGATTGCGCGATATCCGATTCGAGGTGGTCTATGTTGGCAAGCTTTCTCGAAAACTGTTCGCCCCATAAGATCGATCTGTCTGTAGCTGAAACAAGTTCGGCGCTTATCGTCAAAGTATCGCCGCGCTGCGTTACGCGACCGGTGAGAATCGCCTCAACATTCAGATCGCTTGCGACCTCTTCAAGATCCGGCTCGACGCCCTTATATCGATATGTCGATCCATACGACATGACGCGGACTCCGGGCACCCTCGAGAGCGAGTAAGTTACGCTTTCAGCAAGTCCGTCGGAAAGGTATTCATTGTCCGGGTTAGACGTTTCATTCGCGAACGGTAGAACCGCGATCGAACCGATCTTCGGAGTCGCCGGACTCTCCGAATATCTATACGCGCCTAACGCTACGATGACTACAAGGACAAAGATCGTGATAACAAGCGCTGGTGAGAGGCGCCCGAACCGGTCCGGAAGTATCAACGATCGACCATCGCCTTCGATCAAGATTCGTTCGATGGTGCGATTCTCTACGGAAAACTCCGCGTCTGACTCATCATCCACACCACCGACAAATTTATATCCGTTACCCGAAACCGTGACGATGAATCGATTGTCACCCTTCTTCTCGCCGAAGACCCTTCTGAGCGCCGAGATTTGAACGGTCAGATTATTTTCCTCGACATATTGACCCGGCCAGACTCGTTCGAGAAGAACATCCTTTGTGACGACATCACCGCGGTTTGCGACCAGCTCAAGCAGCAGATCAAACGCTTTCGGATTCAGTGGCACCGTCTCGCCGCTCCGCTTCAGCGTGCGACGCTGACGGTCGATTTCGAAGTCGCCGAACTTAAACCTATCTGCCAACTCGGGTTCCATACCTTAGGAAACTTTAGGAATCTTTAGTCCGAAATTTAAGGACTTTAGGGAGGACCAAGAAGCAAACTCGGATGCGTTCAGAGGTACAAGGTTCGCTTTCGGGTGAACGAATAATAGCAAAAGGGTTGGAAGGCTAACAACAAAAATCCTTGGTCACCGAATTATGCAGGAAGATCAAAAGCCGCGCTTTCGGATCATTGCCGAACGCATAAACGTCACTACGATCCGAACTCGCTCAAATCCAATCTGCGAGATCTGCCGTCGATCGTTGGACGCGGACGAGATGAATATCGCACGTGCTTCGGAGCTGACCAATGAGATCAAGATCGAGGGAATCGTTAGTGCAACCGATAAGGAAAAGGAGAAATGAAATGAAACGCAATAGACTGAGCCAGCTCTTAGTTGTGGCAACCTTCGCACTGATCTCTAGTTTCGGGATACTCGCCGCCCCACAGTTTTCGGCGCTACGGCCCGGGCAATTTCAAGAGATCAATCAAGATCTTGAGATCAACATTGTATTCGTAGGTTATGAACAGGGTGCTGGTCCGAGGGACATAAACGAAACGGCTTTCAGAGCGGGACTGCCGAGCCGGTACCGAGCGCTTGCGATCGCTCCGTCTCTGTTTATTCCAAGCAACGAAGAGGAGGACCAGATCTGGAACGGAAACTCGTATCATTACAATTACAATCTCGTTTACGCCGATACGGCATTCGAAGACGCATACTTCAACTACCTCTTAACGATCGGGACGGCCTGCGGCAATTCATTCTTCCAAGACTTCTACAACACGCAGCAATCGCGCTCGCTCGACGTGTCCGGCAACATGTGTGTCGGAGCAACGACAGCCGAGAAATGGTTAGCGATAAATGCCGAGGCGATGTTAGGCGTCGATACAACTAAATACACCGTCTTCTATATCAACTGGTACGGACGCGCGGATTTTCGTTTTCATACTTATGTGCCGTTTGATTTTCCCGATCCGGATCCGGACACTGGTACGTTTCTACCCGCCGACCTTTTGAAGTTCAACGCGTGGGGCGGAACGACTCCTGACGACGACCAGAACGGGCTCGGCTCGCTACGAAGAGTTTGGTTTTACGATCTATCAGCCGGTCCTGAATTCAACACTTCGAGTTGCGCGCTGGATCCCGACGACGTATTAGCGATTGTCGGGCCCGGCGCGTACACGATGCCTCCAGTCTGGGAGTACGGAAATCTGTCGGCGTACCGTCCGTTCAACAACCTCTCCGGAGATCTGGCAAAGATCACTCGATATGTAGCGATTGACAGTCTGTTTACTACCTCGCCTGGATATTCGCCCGCTCTGTCGCCACCCAAGCTGCCGGAAGATATACAACTCGATGTCACTGTCTTTAATGGCGATCCGGGTACGAGCGTATCCGACTATCTCAAGATAGATCGCGTGGTATCAGAGCTATCGGATCTTCAACCGACGAACTCGTTCTCGGGGCAAGTTACCGAACAACCATTCTCTGGTCGACTGAGAGACGTCTACCTCTGCGCTTATCCTGCTACGTTCGGCTTTCCCGCGGGCCAATGTTATGGGAACAGAAATGGCTCGGGTGAATTCTTCCAGGACATGTTCCTATACCTTCGCGATCACGGGCTTCAGTATCTGGAGGGCGACGCCGATTACGAGGTACCGGTCTTCACCTTCTTTGTACCGACCGAGATAGAAACGTCGTTCGAAGGCGAATCCGTCGGCAATCTGATCGACGGTACTCAGACACACAACTATGTCGTGAGTTCCACTTTCGACCGGACCGATCATGGCACCACCGAAACGACGATACATGAGATAGGGCATCACCTGGGTGTGAATCATCCGCATAACGGCTTCGACTACGAGTCATTCAGCCTTTATAGTTCGACCCGGCCGCGATCGCACTACGTGTGGGCTGGCGACGCGAGCGACACAGTAATGAGCTATCTGTTCGCGAGCAATAATTTTAGTCAGTTCGATCGTGACAACATGAATCGTTGGCTGACGGCGGTCTATATAAACGAGTCAAACAAGATCTTGGCAAAGATCCTGGTTAGTCCGCGTGCGGGACAAGTCAGCAGTGCCCTTTTGTCAGCAGACGCCGACGCGAACATTGCGCTCGTACGATATGGCAACATGAATTATCTATCCGCGGTCGAAAAGGCTAAGTCTGCGTATGAACTAGTGGTGACGGCTGCGACGCAAATCAATATTGCGATCGAGCGAAATTCCACTTCAGGAGAGTTACGAAACCGAGCGCCATATGAAGGACTTGTTGATAAGCCGCGTCCGCGTCATTACAGGCCGTAGGTAGCGAACGGAAAAACAGTTGAAGGTCCCAGAGCTAATTTAGCCGGGTGCCAAAGGCCGCGCGGCTAATCCGCCGGCAGAACCGTAATCTGAATTGCTGTTGGCCGTTAAACTACGAGGCCGTCCAAACGGACGGCCTCTAAAAGCAAAGTTGAATTTTTCGAATTAAGCCTCGAACGGAATCTCCGCATTCTGCAAAACACCAAGCTCATTCCGCGTCACTTTTTCGAGGAGCTTCTGATCGTCGAACATCTTCACCAGTCCGTTCACCGTTGCATATCGCGGCTCTTCGGCAAGACCGACGGCGAGGTTGATAAACGAACGCATGTACTGCTCGATACCGTCCAGCAACGCACCGCCCCCTGTCAGGATAACGCCGCGGTCATAAATATCTGCCGCCACCTCGGGACGGAGCTCGGTCAGTGTATCCTTCGCCGTCTGCGCGATCCGTCGGACGATAGATTCGACTATCGGATATACCTCTCCGGTCGTTATCTCGACTGCTGCCGGACTTCCGGTCTGCACGTCACGTCCGCGGACCTCGGTAGTCTTACCGATGTCGTCAGGTAAATAAGCCGTTGCGAATGTAGTTTTGAGAAGTTCCGTCGTCTCTTCACCAACCTGCAAACCACGGTGGCGCCGGAGATGCGTCGCGAGCACCGAGTTGATCTCGTTACTGCCAAACCGTTCCGAAGTTGAATGGACAACCGTTCCTTTTGCGACGATCGCGATGTTCGTCGTACCGGCACCTATGTCGATGATCGCCGACGCGCGTTTGTCATTTGGAAGTACGCCCGCACCGAAAGCGGCGGCGAGTCCTTCTTCCATCATGAACACCTTTCCGATCCCGGCCTCTTCAGCCGCATGGAAAAGCGCACGCTGTTCGACATGCGTCACGTCGGACACCATGCTCATCACAGCCTGCAACGAAATATTCGAGCCGCCCGTCTTCGCTTTCTTCACAAAGTGGGCCAGCATCTTCTTGGTGCGCTCAAAGTCGCCCACTACTCCACCGATCAATGGTGCACGAACGGTGATGTCACGACCTTCACGACCGGTCATATCCGCCGCCTCCTGTCCGAAGGCGACGATCTCTTCCGTAATTTCGTTTACAGCGACAAGCGAGGGTTCATCTAGAACGACCCCTCGTCCTTTGACCGCGATGATGGTGCTCGCCGTTCCGAGGTCGATAGCCATCGAATCCGTCACGAGTTTCTTCAGGGATGAGATCTTCAACATACTGCGTCGATGGGGATGGGACAATTATATGCCTATCCGGCCAAAACCCGCTATCAATTTTTAGCTCCACTTAACTTCAAAGACATTTACCGGTTGGACCCGGTTTTTAACGGTAAGTGGCTCGCGGGGATTGACGGGTATTAGATTCCCGCTGGCGTTGGCGGTTGCCTCGCTCATCAGGATTTCACCGCCTTTGGCGTTGGACTCTAAGCGGGAAGCGAGGTTAACCGTATCACCGATGGCCGTGTATTCGGAACGCTTCTCCGTTCCGATGTAGCCGATGGTCGCCTCGCCTGTGTGGAGACCGATGCCCATGGCGACGTTTCCAAAGCCCTGGGCGCGAAGTTCTTCATTTAAGATGCCGAGTCTTTTTTGCATCGAGACTGCGGCTTTGACGGCGTTCTGCGCGTCGGTTGGAGACGCGGAGGGGGCACCGAACAGTGCCATCAGTCCGTCGCCGATATACTTATCGAGGGTGCCGCCGTGTTCAAAAATTATCTCGCTCATAACGGAGAAGTATTTGTTCAACAAGCTGACGACCTTCTCCGGCTTCTCGCGTTCTGAGAGAGCCGTGAATCCTCGAATGTCGGCAAAAAGCACCGTGATCGTTTGATTGACTCCACCGAGACGGAATGAGTTTGGGTTGTCGAGAAGCTGTTTGACGACATACTCCGGCATGAACCGGCTGTAGTTCGCACGGGCGACCTCTTCTCGGGCGAGCCGCTTGTGAGCCTTGACTGTTTCGACGGTAACCGCAGTCTGCGCCGCGACGGCACTGATTAGTTCGAGATGGTCCGGCGAGAATGCCGCGAACGGGTCGAGACGATCCGCGTAAAGGACGCCGTGGACGTTCGACGCAGTCAGGAGCGGAGCGCAGATCGTCGAACGAACCCCTTGAGACACGATCGAATCGGCACCCGAAAACTCGGCGTCAGTCTTCGCATCCTGTGAAAGGACCGCGACTTTCTCCCGCATAACTTTCTGCGTGATCGTTCGGCTAATCGTAAGTTTTTCAGTAAGATGCGCGAGTTTCTCATTACGAGTTTTTACTCCGCCGGGGACCAGATTGTTAAAGAGGATCTTTCCATCGGTTGTCTCATCGGCGATCAGCGCGACTACGCGATCGGCCGGAGTTCCGCGAAAGATCAGATCGGTCGCGCGTTCGAAGATCTCATTCAGATCAAAAACGGTGCCGAGCGATTTGCTCATCTCATAGAGCAGTTCCAGAATCTTCGCTTTCCGTCGTAGGTCTTTGATCTCCTCGGTCGTCGCGACCGCGGTTTCGATCGAGAGATGAGAATGTCGGCCGATGATCTCGTTCGCTGAGATCTCGACCTGCGTGTGACCGAGAGGCTTGTCATCGTAATCGACCGTCTCAGGATCCTCGGCTAGCGGAAGCTCGACGTAGCCCTCTTCAATGACGACCGTCTCGTGCGGTTGGTCGGTCGGGATCTCCTCGTAGTACTCCAGGCGACTTTCCCCAACGACGATCACATCGCCCGACGCGAGATGCTTTTCAAAGACGGGCGAGCCATTTACAAAAACATGATTCACGCTGCGGACTAGCTTTCCATTCTCGACATAGCCATCGATGATCCTGACACCGGTCGCATCGGTACCGAGCTGCGCATGCTTGCGCGAGGCACGACGATCGTTCAGTACGATGTCATTCTCTTTCGCACGTCCGACCGAGTAGAGACGTCCGTCCTCAAGGTCGATATCCGAGACGCGTCCGTTCGGTTCGGTGATTTTGATGTTTCTGCTCACGGTGTGCGTTAATTGTAGATCGATTTCAGTTCAAAACGTGAATTGGGTTAAGGGTGTCGGCCCCGGTGTCGATAATACTTCGATGATCTATTTCGATAACAACGCCACGACGCAGATCGCGCCCGAGGTTTGCGAGGCCATGCTCCCGTTCCTGGGTAGATCGTTCGGAAATCCGTCGTCGGCTTATGGCGCAGGTCGCGACGCGCGCTCCGCGGTCGAGAGGGCGCGAATATCGGTAGCGAAGCTACTGGGTGCCGATGCAGCGGAGATCGCTTTTACATCGGGCGGAACCGAGAGCGACAACTGGGCGATTCGGGGAGCGCTGACGGTGGATGCGTCGAAGAAGCATATTGTAACCACACGGGTCGAGCACGAGGCGGTGCGAAAACTTTGCGAGCTGCTTCAGGACGACGGCTACACCGTTACCTGGCTTGAGGTTGATGAGAACGGTTTGCTTGATCTCGACAATGTTCGCTCATCCCTACGACCCGACACCGCCATCGTTTCGGTGATGCTCGCGAACAACGAAACGGGCGTCCTTTTTCCGGTTAGAGAGATCGGCCAGATGGTTCATGAAGGATCCGACGCACTCTTTCATGTGGACGCGGTAAACGCCGTCGGGAAGATCCCGATCGATCTCAGCGACGGGGCTATCGATCTGTTATCCCTTTCCGCCCACAAGTTTCACGGGCCCAAGGGAGTCGGAGCGCTGTACGTCAGGAACGGTATCCATCTTCCGTCATCATCCGTCGGCGGCGGTCAGGAATCCGGACGACGAGCTGGAACCGAGGCCGTTCATCAGATCGCCGGTCTAGGCGCCGCCGCTGAGTTGGTACGAGACTTATCGGTCGTGGAACCCATTCGGCATCTCCGGGACAAACTCGAGAACACGATCTTGTCTGATGTGCCCGGCACTTATGTTAACGGCTCTCGCGAAACGCGCCTTCCAAATACGTCGAATATCTCGTTCGAGAATCTCAATGGCGAGATGATACTCGCCGCACTAGATGACACCGGTATCTGCGTCTCAACCGGCTCGGCATGTCACGCCGGATATCACACGGCTTCGCCCGTTCTGCAGGCGATGAATATTCCCTACACGCGCGCGATGGGTTCGATCCGATTTTCGTTGGGAAGGTATAACACGGAAGATGAAGTTGATCGCGTGATCGTGGAGGTAAAGCGCGTCGTCGAGCAGTTGAAAGTTCTAGGAACCTAATCCCTCACTTCCATTACCAAATTAGTAATTAGCGCATTAGTAATTATATGGAGCAGTTTCTACCTCCGTGTAATTACTAATTTGATAATTCCTAATTTTGTAATGAAGAGTTAGGCAGCCTTCTCGATCCCGTATCGAGCGAGTTTCAGATAAAGTCCCCGACGCGTCAGACCGAGTTCGTTCGCGACTCGTGAGATGTTCCAATTGTGACGCGCGAGTGCGGCCTTGATCATTTGCATCTCCAACTCGGTCACTGCCGCCTCGAGTGTTCCACCTTCGGGAACATTCTTGAACGGCGACAACGGCATGTCGTAAGTCGCGATCGGTTTTGCCGATCCTACGTTCCCGATCCCTCCGAGCGGTTTTGCACTGCGCTTCAACTCGGGCGAAAGATGGTCGGGCGTGACGATCTCATTGTCGACCGCACGTGCGACGATGCGCTGCACCTCGTTGCAGAGCTGGCGGACATTTCCTTCCCAGTTGCACACCATCAAGAGATCGATAGTCTGCGGAGTGAACGTGATGTCATGCTTGCCGAACCGCGACGAGTAATGGTTGATGTAGTAGTTGACGATCGGTGGGATCTCAGACCGTCGTTCGCGCAGAGGCGGCACGCGAAGTCGGATCACGTTCAGACGATAGTAAAGATCCTCGCGGAACGATCCTTCGGCGACCTTGTCCTCAAGCGGCATGTTTGTCGCAGCGATTACGCGGACGTCGACCTTCACCGGATTCTTTTCACCGATCGGCTGGACCTCGCCTTCCTGCAGAAATCTTAGAAGCTTCGGCTGAACATCGAGCGGAAGATCCCCGATCTCATCAAGAAAAAGAGTTCCGCCATCGGCCGCGCGGATAATACCGGGTGAATCCGTTACAGCTCCGGTAAATGCACCCTTCCGATAACCGAACAGATGCCCTTCCGCCAACTCTTTCGGAACCGCAGTGCAGTTGAACGGAACAAAAACTCGATCTTTACGATTCGACAGCGTATGGATCGCGCGGGAGACAAGCTCCTTACCGGTACCCGACTCGCCGGTAACAAGCACCGTCACATCGGACGATCGGATCTTGTAGACCTCCTCGACAAGCGACGTCATCGCCGGCGAAGAATGAATAAACCCGGGCATCAGGCTGTTCGACGTGTACGGGCTCAACTCCTGTTCGACCGGTGTCCCGCGATCGCGTTCTCGCAACGCTATAACATCGAGACCAAGCTCGACCACACGCATCAGTGGAAGCAGCGGGCCACCGTCGTTCAAGCGCGCACCAGAGCTCGGGTGAACGAGAAGGATCGCCGGTTTTGCGTTCGTAGTCTTCAGCGGAAACATCGACAGATTCTTGTTCCGGACAAAGACCTTCTCCTCGCCGTTTAACGTTGCGTACTCAAGCTTGCGAACCAGCTCCGAACTTTCTTCCGGAGAATATCCGTGCGTGATAAACGGAACGAGTTTCTTGTCGTCGTTCGGTTCCGCGATCACGATGCGCTTCGCCTGACTCTCCTGCTGAAGCACAGCGACCAACTCTCGGAATAGAAGTTCGCGCGACGCCGTCGCTTCGGCGAGTCGGACCATCAATAGTTGCGACGCTGCCGACGTGGATTGCGGAACGGCGCGCATCTCGCCGCTATTGAAATCTTTGAGAGACTCGAGCTTGTGGTTGATCCGCTCGGAGAGCGCCGAGACGCCAAGCTTGCGGAATATCTCACTCGCTTTTACAAGATGCTTTCGCGCTCGTCCGGCATGTTCGGTCGGAAGGTTTTCACCGACAAGAAGATTCGCCAGCCCGGTGTGATAAACGTCTTCCGCAGCTTCGAAAATTGTCAGGCTGCGGTTGAAATGATGGATCGCCAACTCATCGTTTCCTTCTTCGAGTGCGGCAAGCCCGCGAATGCGCTGAATGCTTCCGAGAACGTAGAAATCGGACGAGGGATCGCTCTCTTCGATCGACGCGAGTGCGGTCTCACAGTCGGCAGCGTTTCCACTCGACAGACAACTCTCGGCGAGAACTAGTCCCGCCATGTTTGTGTAATGCTTGTCTCCGATCTCGCGACACAGATCGATCGTTTCCTGCGCGGTCGTCTTCGCTTTCTCGATGGAGCCTTGTGCCAGATAGCAGCGTGCGAGATTTCGCATCGCCTGCGCCTCATACCACTCGCGCTTTCGCTCGCGTGCTAACCCGACTGCCTGTTCGAGAAACGTCTCCGCATCGTCGAGATCTCCGTGAAGGATCTTTAACTCACCGAGTGAGTCGAGTATGCCGGCGATGTGAACATGGTTCTTGTCGATCGCGAGATCGAGAGCGCGTTTGATGATCGACTCGGCACGCGGCCACTCGCCGGTCAGTATGAGATTTATTCCGAGATTGTTGTAGGCGATTATCGAGTTGAGTACATGCTCGGTCTTGTCGAAGAAGCCGATCGACTTCTCAAGACACTCGATGCCGTCCTGCGGTCGACGGAGGAACCAGTAAGCTCCCGACATGTCGGTGTAGAGCTTCCCGAGCATGAACGGAGCGGAACGGTCGCCGATGATCTGGATGCCGAGATCAAAATACTCCAACGACTTTTCGCTGTTGCCTTCCTGGTGATAGCTGAGAGCGATCTCCCGATATGCCTCGGCCATACCGAGCCAGTCGCCGATCTCGCGGAAATAGTCGAGTGCTTTCTCGGCATAACCGCGGCAGATCGCACACTCGTTCAACTTGCGATAGACGCGGGAGAGACCGATGTCGATCGGTCCGAGAAGGCGATTAAGTTCATTCGCTTTCGCGACCTCAAGCGTCTCTTTTAGGATCGTTACGGCGCGCGGATGGTCGCCGAGATTGTTGTATGAGATCGCGAGCTGAGTAGTGACTCGGACCTGGGTCTCCTTTCCGAGTTGAGAACGGTTGTCCTCGTCTTCGTAGGCCTTGATGGCGTCGAGGGATTCCTTGTATCGTCCGACGGTCTCGAGCGTGAACGCCAGGAGGCGTTTGAGATTCGCGAGATTGTCGGGAGTGTGGCGGTAGGTCGCGATCGTGTCGGTGATCACCTTCTCGGCCTTGCTCGAGAGTCCCTCGCGTAGATACTGGCCGATCTGCAGGAAGATCTCTGTGAGTGCTTCCAAGGAGATAGACCGGCTACCGGTCGCGTGGACGTCTGACGCGGACCGGGATGTGGGCCGGACCCCGGACAAACGATCGACCGAATGGGATTCAACACTCATGTTTCGAATAGCCCACGAAACGCCCAATCAGGGCGATATTTCAGCGTTATAAGAAGGAGATGGTTATTTAGTAAACAGCGCACTCGAAATCTAACAAAAAAACACTGTTGTGTCTATATTTTTTAAGCCCCGGCTGTGGCAGAATCCTGAACCATGGGCGATTTCCCCGAGTTCGACACAGATACTCTTACAGAATCCGAGACAAAGCTCGAAAAACCTAAGCTTTTCAAGGTTATTCTCCATAACGACGACTTCACTACCATGGATTTCGTCGTGTTCGTGCTCGAGTACGTCTTCAATCGGAGCGAGCCCGATGCGTTCGTGATCATGCTCAAAGTGCATCAAGAGGGGATGGGGATCGCCGGTGTCTATCCATACGAGATCGCTAATATGAAGTCGGAGAAGGCGATGAACCTGGCGAAATCGCGCGAGTATCCGCTGCTTTGTACGGTTGAAGAGGAGTAGTTGAGACATGGGACGGGAGAAGGGGAGAAAAGGAGACGCTGCGACGCGGAGAGCGGTGAATTATGGCTGAGTCGAGCAAAAGCGTCACTTGTGATAAGGTAAAACCATACATGCGGAGGCCATCGCCCATTAGCATAGACATTAAAGGGACCTCGCTCGGCGACGGCTGAGCGGCAAATAGAGTTTGCCTTTGAGAGAGTCCCAAGCCCGAGGAAAAGGCTTGGGACTTTTCGATTTGGGATTGCGGATTTCGGATTTGGGATTTCCTCGGGGTCACAATGCCAACAAACAACGAACGACGAACGACGAACGACGAACGGACCGACCGATAGACAATGAGTGAACCTGTAGACCTGAAAAAGACAGTAAACCTTCCTAAGACGAGCTTTTCTCAAAAGGCGAATCTCGGACAGAGCGAGCCGGCACGACTTAAGAAGTGGAAAGAGATGGGCCTTTACGGCGAGGTGATAAAAGCTCGCAAGGGACGCGAAAAGTTTATCCTTCACGACGGTCCGCCGTATGCCAACGCCGACATCCACATCGGAACCGCGCTCAACAAGATACTCAAAGACTTCGTTGTTAAGACCCGTTCGATGATGGGTTACGACGCGCCGTACGTGCCAGGTTACGACTGTCACGGTCTGCCGATCGAAACGCTTGTCGAGAAGAAGCTCGCCGAAAAAGGAAAGAACAAGAACGATCTTCCCGTCGCAACGTTTCGGCGCATCTGCCGCGAACACGCGGAGCATGCGATGGACGGTCAGACGCGCGACTTTCAACGCCTCGGGATTCTCGGGGAGTGGGACACGCCGTACCTGACGATGTCGCCCGAGTACGAATCGTCGACCGCGCGTTTATTCGGACGGTTTCTCGAACGCGGTTACGTCTACAAAGGTCTGCGTCCGGTGTATTGGTGTATCCACGATCAAACCGCGCTCGCTGAGGCGGAAGTTGAGTACAAAGAGCACACGTCGCCGTCGGTCTATGTGAAGTTTCCGCTCAAGTCGGACCCCGCCCAGATCGATCCCGCACTCGCGGGTAAGAACGTCTTCCTCGTCATCTGGACGACGACCCCGTGGACCTTGCCGGCGAACATGGGTATCGCGGTTCATCCGGATTTTGATTACTCCGCGATCGAGGTTTCGGACGCTGAAGTGTTCATCGTCGCGACCGAGCTCATGAAGGCGTTCAGCGATACATCGGGCTTTGCCGAGTACGAAGAGATCGCGCGGTTCAAGGGTGCGAAACTTGATCGCCTCGAAGCGAAGCACGCGTGGCTCGACCGACCATCGCTCATCATGACCGGCGAACACGTTACGCTCGGCGAGGCTGACGCCGAGGTTGAGCTGAACGTGCGTTTCGAAAATAAAGCTGCCGGTAAGGCTGGAACGGGTTGCGTTCATACTGCGCCCGGTCATGGTGCCGACGACTTTCACATCGGCAAAAAGTACGGGCTCGAGATCTACAATCCGGTCGATGCGTCCGGACATTTTGTTCCGGAGGTCGAACACTTCGGCGGCATGAACATCTTCGACGCGAATCCGAAGATCGTCGAGTTTCTCCGTGACAATCATCTGCTCGTCTATTCGGAGAAGTATCAGCACCGCTATCCGCATTGCTGGCGATGTAAGAACCCGGTCGTATTTCGCGCGACGCCGCAGTGGTTCATCTCGATGGACGAACTTCATGCGAACGCGGAACGCGGAACGCGGAACGCGGATTTCGAGTTAGAACAAACTGAGGTTGCGGACGAAATCCAAAATCCAAAATCTAAAATCCAAAATACGATCGGTCTTCGTGCTAAGGCTCTCGCCGAGATAGCCCGCGTCCGGTGGCATCCGGAGTGGGGTGAAGGCCGGATGGCGAACATGTTCAAGGGCCGTCCCGACTGGTGCGTATCGCGTCAGCGTTCGTGGGGTGTGCCGATCCCGGTCTTTTATTGTCAAAGTTGCGACGAACCCGTTGCTGATCGAAAGATCATCGACCACGTCGCAGACATCTTTGCGAAGGAAACGGCCGACGCCTGGTACGCACGTCCTGAGAGCGAGTTGCTTCCGGAAGGGTTCAAATGTCCGAAGTGCAACAGCGCAGACTTCCGAAAAGAAACCGACATTCTGGACGTTTGGTTCGACTCAGGCTCGAGTTGTGTCGCGGTTCTAGAGACTCGCGGCGACACGCTGCGTTTTCCGGCGGACGTTTATCTGGAAGGCGGCGATCAATATCGCGGTTGGTTTAACTCGAGTTTGAGTTGCGGCATCGCAGCACACGACACCGCACCGTACAAGCAGATCATCACGCACGGTTGGGTCGTGGACGGCGAGGGCAAAAAGCAATCGAAGTCACTCGGCAACGTGACCGCCCCGCAGGAGATCATCGATAAATCCGGAGCCGAGATACTTCGTCTATGGGCGGCCGCAGTGGATTACACCGAAGACGTTCGCTGTTCTGAGGAGATCTTGTCGCGAGTCGTCGATGCGTATCGAAAGTTTCGAAACACGTTGCGTTACGCGCTTGGCAATCTCGATGGTTTTGATCCGGCGCGGGATTCCGTCGCCGAGAACGAAATGCTCGAGATCGACCGTTGGGCGATCGCGAGTTTGAACGAAGTGGCCGCTCGGGCGGTCAAGGGGTACGAGAGCTACGACTTCCAGTCGGCGTACAACGCACTCTACAACTTCTGTACGGTGGCGTTGTCGGCCCGCTACTTCGACATCATCAAAGACCGGCTGTACATTTTTGCACCGCAATCGAAAGAACGTCGTTCGGCGCAAACCGCGTTGTATAAGATCACCGATACGCTGACGCGACTCTTGTCTCCGATCCTTGCATTTACTTCGGATGAGGCTTGGGAAAGCCTCCCCTCGCGTGAGGTGCCGTCGGTGCATATCGCCGAGTTCGCGAAAGCGGAGGCCGCTGACTCCGAATTGCTTACGCGCTGGGAGCGGATATTCGCTCTTCGCGACGAAGTTTTGAAGGCGCTCGAAGAAGCACGCGGGGCGAAGCAGATCGGTTCGTCGCTCGAAGCAAAAGTCATTCTTCGAACCGACGCCGGGACGACTCGATTCCTGCTCGATTACTTCGAACAGTTACGTTATATTTTCATCGTCTCGCAGGTAGAAGTTCATGAGAGTGACGCGTTTGGCGTCGAGATCCGGAAGGCTGATGGTGCGAAGTGCGAACGCTGTTGGAACTATTCGGTCCGCGTCGGCGAGTTTGAAAAATACCCGACTGTCTGCGAGCGATGCGTCGATGCATTGACCGAGATCGAGAAAGCAGCGGCAGCCTAATGCTTATGAGACCGACTTTATTGATCGGAGTGATGTTGTTCGCGACGACCGCCTTCGGTCAGATGATGATCATTCCCGAAAAGAATTCGCCGACTCGCAAAGCGATGATGAGAGCCTTGCGAGTTCCGGTCGAGCGCGACTTAAAGCAAC
>DATEOJ010000162.1:0-15212 GCA_035274235.1 Pyrinomonadaceae bacterium | reverse complement strand
ATGGGACCGCCTGAGTAGGCGGTCTTTTTCTTTGCTGCTTAGCGTCTTTGCGTGAACACCTTTCTCACGCAAAGACGCTAAGCCGCAAAGAAAAGCTTCTACCTCTTCATTGATCTGAATCTAGGATTCGTCTGGATCGCGCGTTGGAAATGTTTTTCGGCGAGTGTGGTCATTCCGATGTTTTGTAAGCGGAGTCCGAGCATCCAGTGAAAGTAAGCATCGTTTGGTGTGACTCGGTCCGCCTGTACTTCGTAGCTCGTAGCCGCGGGCAAACCGGATCCGGCCAGAAAACTATTCCCGACCGGCAGATTCGGATTCGAGCGAACCGCGTCGGTCCATGCGGCGACTGCTTCATCGCGACGCCCGAGTCGCCATAAAGCCTCGCCCTTTTCTTCGCGGGCCGTGACCAAGTTGGGGGTTTCATTCAACGCGGTATCGAGATCGACCAACGCTTCATCCGCACGACCCAAACGGTTCAGGATCGCGCCGCGGTAGTAAAGGCTCAGTGCGCGAGGTTGTCCGTGCTGCTCGCCGGCCGCTTCCGCGAGCAGAGCAAGCGCTTGCTCCGTATCGCCACCGAGGTATTCAAGCCACGCAACTTTGGAGAGTGCCTGCTTATTCACGAACAGTCCCGCGCCGCGTGCCGCGTGAAAACTCTCACGACCATCGGAGATGTTCTTCTTCTCAGGCGCGTTCAACCACTGGTCGGCATTCGCCTCCGCAAGAGCAAGCTCGTCGGGGATGCGGACATTCTCGAATGCGATCGCCCCGGCGCGTTCGTTCCAACGTATGTAACCGCTGTGCGCGTTCAAACCTATCCATGCGAGCGAGAACGCGAGGAATACCCAACCAGCAGTTTTGATCTTTCCGCCGCCCTTCAGATTCCATTTATAGAAACTTACATCCGACGAACTGATCAACCTCCATGTTCGAAGCGCGAGATATGTAGTGACACCAGCCACACCGAGGGCCATCAGCATCGGTACCAACTGATAGACATCCCAAACAGCAAAAAGGCTCAAGCCAAAGATCAACGCGCCGGCGATCTCTTCCGGCCACGTCAGCGTATAGTTTCGCGGGACGTTCTTCGAACTGACGGCCATGATCGACGGCTTCCCAAAACCAAAATAGAGAGCATCGTTCGGGCATACGCTGATGCAGTCCATGCACTTCATGCAGCCCGGATCGACCACCATTCCATACTGCTTCACCTCAGCGTGGACGATAACGTTCGAAGTACACGTCGCTGTGCAGTGACCGCATTGATTGCACGCGTCCGTCACCCGGATCTTTCCCGGTGCGACCTTGTCCGCCAGACCAAAGAACCCGCCGTACGGACAGGCATACGTGCAGAATCCCTTCTGACCCAGAAAGTAGACCGTCATGAAACCGCAGATGAATAGAAACGGTATCGCGACTGCGACGGTCGGGAACGTGGCCCAGAACTCAGTCGTGATGATGTGATTGGTGAATTGCGGGATCAGCGGTTCGCTCGGCGGCTTAACCACGTATCTATACACCGTCGGCCAGACGAACATATAGATGGCAGCGAGGAGAGGAACGTAGACGAGAAGTCTCGAGCGAAACGGCCGCGGTTTCAAACCTATCTTCTGAAGTAGCCAGGCGCAGAAGTCCTGAAGGGCGACGATGTGGCATCCCCACCCGCAGACGAATCGTCCGAACACGAGCGTCGCAACGATCGCAAGTGTGAAGAATATAAACCCGGCATTGATAGCCCCGTTCTGGAGCGTGAACATCGTCTCGGAGGGTTCGATGGGCGACACGGTCGTTCCCGTGACCTTCCACTGGATGATGTGGGCGATCATGAGGACGTTGAGGGCGATCAATGCGCCGGCCCGCCACCGCGAGGTTCGCGAATGAGCGATCGGGCCCTGTGGTTCTGCGGAGTTCGGAAGTATCGGAAGCTCTATCGAACGTCGTTTTCCGGCTCTCTCGCTGGTGCAACCGTCCTTCATAGTTTGGCAGCCGTTTTGAGGTCTAAAAATGGCGTGAAGTGCTCACTATACAAAACTTGCCTAAAACCCCCAAAGAGTGTAAAAAGGATAGCTACATCTTCGTAGCCCATACAAATTGAAGTCATCACTTTGCACGCCTGCGTGGCACGGAACTCAGAAACTATGTTGAAAACAATAGCAATTGCGTTACTCCCTGTCCTTGTTCTGTTTGGCAGTGGCTTGGACCGTATGTCGATTCAACGAGGCGAAAAGGCTGGCGGTGCCAGCGGTACGATGGAAAAGCTGATCGTCGCTAACGGAAGCGTAGCGATGGATCTCGACCTGTCGCGGCTCAGCGGCGGCGCGAGACTTTCAAAGGCCTCCAGACTGCGGTTCGACGTAGAACCCGACTCGTTCTTCACCGTCGTTGTTCTTAATGATGAACTTCGTGGGCCGGTGCCGAGTTCGATGAGGATCATCCCTCTGGACTCCGCCAGATTGCCGGGCACTCTCGGTGCCTCGTATGACCGGCTCGTTGTGGAAAGTCTTGCTTGGAGCGGTCAGTACGATCTCGCGATCCGTAACGCAGAGACCGGCTTTATCTATTTCAACATTGAAGGCTATCTCTACGATTACAACGCCAGCAACAAGTCGCTGTCTTTGCAGATCGGACGGTTGTTGCTTTCGCCGGAGTTTGCGCAGGAGCTCGGACGTCCGTCCGATGCAGGCGCACTCGTTGGTCAGATCTCGATCAATGCGAACATGCGGCCGATCGAGGTGACGCACTATACCGATGGTGAGGCTGACTCGGCTGTCCTACCGGCAGACCCGCAGGCGGGTACAGTCCCGGGACCGGATGTTGTTGTTGGAGACCTCTCAGGACTTGCCCAGTTTGGCAGCAGCAGCGGAACGCAGGTAGGCCTTGCCGTCGGAACTGATTCATGCAACTTCGGTACGGTTGATCTTAACTGGAACGCAAACCCGGCCAACGATCATCCTGTGATCCCGCAGAATCTTTATCGCCAAAGCGGCGGCACTACGAACGACGAGCGCTTCGAACAGATCGGCCAATCGAGTGTGAAGCACGCGTTCACCGCGTTGACTCAAAACCTCTGCAATTTAGGTTGTAATGGTGTTGGCGGTTCGCGTCTCGGTTCGGGATGTTCCGATCCTTATTCGGCGAGTCTTAACTCGGGCCCTAACCTTGGTTCGAGAGCATGGATCAATCCGTACACCGGAGCTTATCCCAGGAACGATTCACCGACACCGAATAACAGTCACCTAAACCACACGCACAGCGGTCCTTCGCACCGGATCCTTACTGAGATCGCGGACCTCAACACCACGCTGAATCCCGGGGCCACGTATTTCGCTGAAGGACAATACGTCACCCCGCACGAGTATGTGTGGTGTCAGGCGAATCCGACCCAGTGCAACCAGAACAACAACGTCTCATATCGCCAGTACAGCGTTACCGGTACGGGAAGTCCGTTTAGTTTTTCACCCGTCAACTCGACACAAAGACAGAAGGTAGCTCTGACAGCTTGGAACGGCGCCTCGGTCACCAGGTTCGAGCCGGATCCGGGGAATGACGGTATCGGTTTCGTGGGTTATAAGGTAACGAACCCGTCGCCGGGCGTCTGGCATTACGAGTATGCGATCTACAACCAGAACATCGAACGTGCAATTCAGTCGTTCAGTGTCCCGGTTGGCGCGGGCGTTACGTTATCCAATGTCGGTTTCCATGCACCGCCACAACATCCGGGATGGGCAGCCGATGGAACGCTTAATAACGCCGGATTCAGCAACGCTGCGTGGACCGGCTCACAAGTGGGCGGTGTCATCACGTGGAGTTCCGAAACGTTTGCACAGAATCAGAATGCAAATGCGATTCGCTGGGGCACCCTGTACAACTTCCGATTCGATTCGAATCGTCCACCCCAGACCATGAACGCGACCCTCGGTTTCTTGAAGACCGGTAATCCGCTAACGGTTTCCGTCCAGGGGCCTGCTCCGGTGGCGATCTCAAGTGCGACTGTTTCTGGCCGCGTGTCGAGATCGGACGGTCAGGGAATTGGAGGCGTTTACGTATTCATGGTCGATTCACAGAACGTGATGCGTCAGACGATCTCGTCGTCCTTTGGCTACTACTCGTTCCAAAATGTCCCGACGGGACTGTCGTATACCTTTGGGGCGACGTCGAAGCGTTATCATTTCCCGGACCCAACCGTGGTTTCGGTGAACGACAATATTGCTAATCTGAACTTCGTCGAGGTGCCTTAAGGCGCACCGATGATGCGAACTAAATAGGCGGCCTTCGGGCCGCTTTTTTTTATTCGTCGACCGGGAGCGCGAAGGAAACTTTCCTTCTCACGCGCGAGGTTGCTCCATCATGCGAGCGCAATTTTCCACTTGTGAAAAAAAATATCAAAAACCCCGCATTTACAGTGGAAAAGTGCGAAGCAAAGAGTGTATGCTTTGTGATTAGACGTTTGGGCTCAAAGTCACTTCTTAAAAATCATACCCAGGTAAGCGATGTTTGAGGGCGGCAACTCTTTCCCAGCAATCTAAGAACCGTCTGAATTCAGGTTCAGGAAACGATCAGAAATGGCATTAAAATCACTGTTTAGTCTATTTTCGAGCGACCTCGCTATCGACCTCGGAACAGCAAATACACTTGTCTACGCAAAGGGGCGTGGCATTGTAGTTTCGGAACCGTCAATCGTCGCAATCAACAAAGTCACCAATCAAGTGGAAGCTGTCGGCCGTGATGCAAAAGAGATGCTCGGCCGCACGCCGGGAAATATTGTTGCGATCCGTCCAATGAAGGATGGCGTCAT
Source organism: Pyrinomonadaceae bacterium (assembly GCA_035274235.1). GTDB lineage: Bacteria > Acidobacteriota > Blastocatellia > Pyrinomonadales > Pyrinomonadaceae > OLB17. The sequence goes on along the minus strand of DATEOJ010000162.1, from coordinate 10,417 downwards.
CGCAAATTTTGAAGTGACGGAAAAGATGCTGCAGCACTTTATCCGCAAAGCGCACAACGGCAAGTCGTGGGTGCGGCCGCGAGTCGTGATCGGCATCCCGTCAGAGATCACACAAGTTGAAAGACGAGCAGTTGAAGACTCCGCGTATCGCGCAAAAGCCTCGGAAGTTTATCTCGTCGAAGAAGCGATGGCCGCCGCCATCGGTGCCGGCCTTCCGATCACCGAGCCGCATGGCAACATGGTCGTCGATATCGGAGGCGGCACAACGGACATCGCCGTCATCTCCCTCTCGGGCATCGTTTACTCGCGAGCAGTTCGCGTCGCCGGAAACGAGATGGATGAGGCGATCACGCAGTACATCAAACGCAAGTACAACCTCCTGATCGGTGAGCGAACGGCAGAGGCGATCAAAATCGCACTCGGCAGCGCTTTCCCGCTCGAGGAGCCGCTCTCGATGGACGTCCGCGGACGAAACCTGATCGAGGGAATTCCTAAGACGATTACGATGACCGACGAAGAGGTCCGCGAGGCCCTCTCAGATGCGGTCTCGACGATCATCAACGCCGTTCGCGTCGCACTCGAGCGTACACCGCCCGAGCTTTCAGCGGACATCGTCGAACGCGGTATCGTCCTCACCGGCGGTGGAGCGTTGCTAAAGAATCTCGACAAACGGTTGATGATAGAAACCGGCCTACCGGTCGTTATCGCGGATGACCCACTATCGTCCGTTGTTCTCGGCACCGGTAAGATGCTTTCCGATATCGAACTCCTCAAGCGCGTCAAGTGGGATAATTCATTAATGACAGGTAATTAGTTCCTAGTTCCTGGTTTCTAGTTTCGAGTTACGTCGTATAGCAACTCGAAACTAGGAACGCGAAACTCGAAACTTAGGAAAAATGGTTGAGCGTAGTCAACAGGAAGTATGGCGGATGACACCTTGGCTGGTGATACTTCTGCTTTTGGGTAACTTCATGCTGATGGCGTTTGACGCGCGTGAGATCACGTCGGGACAACGGATCATTCGGGTGTGGTCGCAGGCGATCGCTGACTTTGTCCAGTCGCCGGTGACGAGCGCATCGGGCGGTATCTCGAACTACTTTACCTCGATCTCGAACCTGCGTTCGGCCCAGAGTGACAACGACATTCTCAAACAGCGCGTTCAGGAACTCGAGCTTGAGATCAAGAATAAGGAAGACCTCACCGTCGAGAACGACAGGCTTCGCCAACTCCTAAATCTAAAAGAGACGAGCAAGTACAAGGTTCTCACGGCTCGCGTCATTGGACGCGACCCGAGCATCTGGTTTGATTCATCGATCATCAACCGCGGCAGTCTGGATGGCGTGAAGCTGAACATGCCGGTGGTGAGTGATGGCGGACTGATCGGACGCGTGACCGCTGTCGGACCTTTGACGGCGCAGTTCGACCTCATCACGCGCGACAAGTCCGGCGTCGGTGGTGTCATCGGGGAAGTCGGATCATCGAATGTACTTGGTGTGGTTGCGGGTACGAGCAAGCGCGATGTGGTCGAGATGAAATACGTTGCGGGCAGCTCGGACGTGCAGGTCGGACAAGTTGTTTATACGACCGGCCAGGACGGGATATATCCGGCCGGTCTGAAAATCGGCGAGATCGTTTCGGTGGAAACCGGATCGGCGACCACACCGCATAAGATCCTGATCCGACCAACGGCCGGAGTTACCGCGGTTAAAGAAGTCGGTGTACTTCTTTACGAACCGCCGACGCGTGCCGAGTTTGATCAGAAATTGCCTAACGCGACGAAGGAAAACAAAAAGTAGCGGCGGATGGAGAATCTCAAGATCACAATTGCATTGATCGTTGCCGTGCTTCTGCAGTGGACACTGCGGAATGTCGCGGAGCCGTTCGCCTACATCGATTTTCCGCTCATCATCGTCGTGTACGCGGCCCTTCAACGAAACTCCGTTAAGGCGATACTTTTTGGGACGGTCGCCGGGATCGCGGTCGACGCGCTCAGCAGCGGCCTTCTCGGCGCGAACGGTTTTTCTAAGACGTTGGTCGCATACCTTGTTTCCGAGCTGGCACGCCGCGTCTACCTGGACAACCTTCTACTTCGCATACCCGTCATAGCCGGAGCGTGCCTTCTTGACGACCTGGTTTACTGGGGAATGCACTGGCTGCTCGGGCAGCCGCCGACGCTGCCGGTTTTCGTAGTTGTCTCGTACACGCTTATCGGGACCACCATCGCAGGTACCATCGTTTATCTTTTGCTCGACTTTGTACTGACCGAACGCATCCGGCCGCGTCGACGCGAAATGTTCCCGACGAGGCGCCAAACACGCCGGCGAAATCCGATACGGCTTAGTAAGTAAGGCCGTTTTATGAAACTCAACGAGTACTCACAGAACGTAGTGCTGCGGATCGGGACGATCCAGATCGTCGCGTTCATCTTGCTTGCCGTACTCGGCGCCCGCCTGTACTACTTGCAGGTCGTCAAAGGTGAGCACTACAGCGAACGCGCCGAGAACCAGCGTATCCGCCATATTCCTATTCCGGCTCCTCGCGGTGTGATATTCGATCGCAACGGAAAGATCCTCGTCGACTCGCGTCCGACCTATAACGTCACCCTCTCGAACGAACCGATCAAGAAGATCGACGTCACGTCGCGTATAGAAGACTACGCACGCGGGCTCAATATCGAGAAGAGCTTTGTCGTCGAACGTCTGAATCTGATCAAGAAACAGAACGAGTTCGAGACCATGGTGTTGAAAGAGAACGCGACGATGCAGGACATCACGTGGGTCGAATCACACTCACTCGAGTTTCCGGAGCTACGCATCGAGCTTCAGCCGCAACGCTTCTACCCGCACGGGACACAGCTTGCGCACATTCTCGGGTATGTCGGCGAGATCAGTCCGAAGCAGCTTGAGAGCGACGAATGGAAAGATAAGGGATTAAAGGCCGGCGACATTATCGGCAAAGGCGGCCTCGAGCAATATTACGACGAGTATCTCCGGGGTAAGCCCGGTTATAGAAAGGTGATCGTGGACAGCCGCGGCCGTGTTCAAAGCGAGATCGCGCGTGTCGAGCCGCAGGCGGGGCAAGACATGGTCTCGACGATCGATCTCGATCTGCAGTTAGCTGCCGAACAGAAACTCGCGGACTCGTCGTCGAAACGCGGAACTATCGTCGCGCTTGATCCGAACAACGGCGAGATTCTCGTTATGGCATCGCTGCCGTCGTTCGATCCGAATGTCTTTGTTCAGGGCAGCAAGACGCCCGAAGGACGGAAACAGATCGCGGCTTACTGGCAGGACGAGAAGCGTCCGCTTTATAACCGTGCGATTCAGGGACGATATCCTCCGGGTTCGACGTGGAAGATCCCCGAGTCTGTAGGCGCGCTTCAGCAAGGCGTGATCACGGTCAAGAATTCGAATGTCATCTGCGGTGGCGGTATCACGATCGGAAACAAGTTTACCCGGTGCATGGGCAGCCACGGCTCCCCGAATCTCGAGTACGCGATCACGCATTCTTGCGACGGTTATTACTACCATCTTGCGCTCAAGATGAAGATCGAAGGCCTGATCCAAATGATCGAGACCTTCGATTACGACAAGCGCACAGGCATCGATCTTCCGAGCGAGAAGGTCAGCCAGACACCAAAGAGCTGGAAGCCGATCGTCGAGAAGCGTGAAGGACGCTGGAGCGACATACGTACCGTTTATGCTTCGATCGGTCAGGACACGGTTGTCGTTACACCGATCGCGATGCTGCGGGCTGTCGCTAGTATTGGAATGCACGGGCGAATGTACACGCCGCACTTCTTAAAAGAGTTCAGGCCCATTGGTTCGGTCGGTGAGGAGACCGACCCCACTTACATCGAGCCGCGCGAAGGATTTGGATTTCAACATCCGGAGCCGAAGATCATTGAGATGACCCCGGAGCAGAATGAGCTTGTCGTAAAGGGGATGTGGGGCGTGGTCAACGGCGGCGGAACCGGTGCTGGTATTCGCATTCCGGGTTTTGAGATCGCAGGTAAGACGGGGACTGCACAGGTCGCGGAGTTGGGTAAGGACGTCGGTGCGAACAAGGACCATGCGTGGTTTGTGAGTTTCGCACCTGCGTACAAACCGGAGATCGCAGTAATTGCGTTGATCGAGAACTCGGGTTTCGGAGGAGCCAACGCCGCACCGGCGGCAAAGGGTGTCTATGATGCGTACCTCTTGAAGAAAGGATTTACACCACCGACCGATCCGAACCTGGTCGCCAAGCGGTAAACAATGGTAGCGATAATCGAAAAACGTGATTTGAGAGATTTCGACTGGCTGACGACCTTTCTGGCGTTAGCGATCGCTGGCTTTGGTATCTGGCAGATCCATAACGCTCTGCCGACAGAAAGTTATTGGACCAAGCAGATCATCGGGCTCTGTATTGCGATCGTCGCATTCCTCGTGATCGCGTTTAGCGACTACCGTCGCATCATCGAGCTTGCACCGTTCTTCTACGCTGGCGGACTTGTGCTTCTCGCTCTAGTTTTAACCCCGCTCGGCGTTGAAGTGAACGGACAACAAGCGTGGTTGAAGCTGCCGGTGATCGGACAGTTTCAGCCGTCAGAGTTTGTGAAGATCCCAACGGTATTGATGCTCGCGAAATATTTCGGAGCAAAGCGGTCGGGCTCGCTAAGTTTGCGCGAGATGATGATCGGCGGAGCGATCCTCGCCGGTCCGGTCGGACTGATCATGCTCGAGCCGGACGCGGGTCAGGCGTTGACCTACTTCCCGATCCTCGCCGCGGTGTTGTTCCTTTCCGCGATCAAGATACGCTACGTCATCATAACGCTTCTCGCGGCCGCGATCTTTGTACCTACTGCGTACTACGTCGGCGTAAAGAGTGGTGCGATCAAACGCTATCAGCAAGAACGCATAAACGCGGTTCTTGATCCCGAGAGCGTCGATCCCAAGGGCTACGGTTATCACACGATGCAGTCGATCATTACCGTCGGTAAGGGCGGATTGACCGGCATCAAGGGCGACCCCGAGACTTCGCAGAGCGTTCTTAAGTTTTTACCCGAGCCGCACACAGATTTTATCTTTGCCGTAACTGCCGAAAACACAGGTTTTATCGGCTGCGTATCGCTGCTGATCGCGTACGCGTTGCTGCTCTCGAGGCTTATCGCGGGGGCCCGATCGTCTTCGGACCGTCCCGGCATGCTTGTTATAATGGCCATTGCCACGGCGATGGTGTTTCAGATCTTTATCAACGTGGGGATGGCTCTTGGGTTTCTTCCCGTGATCGGTGTGCCTCTGCCGCTGATGAGCGCGGGGCTGTCAGCCATCCTTTCGACGTTTATCGCGATCGGGTTTGTCGTGAGCGTGAAAATGCGGCGATTCGTTAATTAAGTGTGAGCTCTGAAATGTGAGCTATGAACCGTTGGTGGGAGCACACTGAGGCTTCCCACATTCACAGTTCATAGCTCACAGTTCATAGTTAAAAGGTTTATGGCGAGAGAAAGAAGAATTGTTGAACGTGAAGTAAGGTCGGTCGAATCGAAGGCAAGTTGGGGGTCTAAGCTCACATGGCTTGCGATGGCGTTGCTGCTGGCGGTTTCCGCCGGAGCTCTGACTGGAATTCTTTTTTCCTACTATCTAAACAACTCTCGCTATTCGGTCGAAGTTTCCGCTCTCGCCACGTATCGTCCGCCGCAGGTTACGACGATCTATGCCGACGACGGTGAAACCGTCCTCGCGGAGTTCGCGATCGAGAAACGCATACCGATAAAAGAGCAGGACATTCCGCAGAATGTCGAGGATGCTCTTATCGCGATCGAGGACAATCGCTTCTACAACCACATCGGCATCGATCCTTATCGTATCGCGGGCGTGATCTATAAACAGCTGTCGGGCGGGCGGCTGGAAGGCGGTTCGACGATCACGCAGCAGCTCGCGAAGAATCTTTTTCTCTACAAAGATCAAACGTACACTCGCAAGGTAAATGAATGGGCAGTCGCCCTTCAGATCGAACGCTTTTATACAAAGCGACAGATCCTTGAGATGTACATGAACTACGTTTTCCTCGGCGCGGGTGCATACGGTTTTGAAGCCGGGGCGAGAACGTATTTTGGAAAACCGCTAAAGGAACTCAATCTCGAGGAAGCCGCGCTGCTTGCCGCGATCCCGAAATCGCCAGAGTATTCGCCAACGCGAAGCATGGAAAAGGCGAAGATGCGTCGCGACATCGTTCTTGATCAGATGGCGAGGTATTTTCCGGAGCGTTACTCCGAAGCTGCCGTCGAGGCCGCGAAGGCGAAACCGGTCAAGCTAGCCGACACCGCGTATTACCAGGCGCTGCCTAAGTCCACCGCGTGGGACTATCCGGTCGAAGAGATCCGCCGTTATCTCGAGAACGAGTACACGACACGCGTCGCGCAGGGCGGGCTTAAGGTTTATACGACGATCAATGTCGAGGCGCAGAAGATCGCGACCAAGGTGGTACGCGAACGTCTTCGTGCGTTTGATCGTGGTCGACGTTGGAGATCGGATTATCAAAACATTCTTGTCGATGCCGACAACCAGCCGCTTACTGACGAGAAGGAAATTTCTAACAAGCTCACTTCGTATAAGCACGCCGATTGGTATGGCGATGACTACGACGAAGGCGAGTACATAAAGGGTCTTGTGGTCAGGCAGAATGCGGGCTCGGATGAAGTCGGCGTTCGTTTCGGAAAGTACAAAGCAGTCGTAACCCGCGCCGATATGGGTCGCAGCGGGAAGGGGCCGCGGGAAGAATTGAAACCGGGTTATCTCGCCGAGTTTCTCGTCAAGAAAGTTGATAACGAGCACCAGGTTCTTCAAGTCGAGCTTTCTCAGGTGCCGGAGATCCAGGCGTCTATCGTCTCGATCAATTCGCACACTGGTGAGATCGTCGCAATGGTGGGAGGATATGACTTCCATACGAACCGTTTCAATAACGCGACTCAGGGACTCCGCCAGACCGGCTCGGCTTACAAGCCTTTTATCTATACGGCCGCGGTCGAAGATGGAATGACACCGGACATGCTCGTCAGCGGTGCTCCGATCAAACGTGGCGGATGGATGCCGCATAACTACGACGGTAGTACGAGCCATCCGAACGTTCCGATGAAGATCGCGCTCGCGAAGTCTTACAACCTCGCAGCGGTTCATTTGCTCGAGCAAGTCGGGATCCAGGCCGGGGGACAGATGGTCCGACGATTCGGTATCACGAATCCGATGGCTCCTAGTTTGCCGTCGGCGCTCGGTGCGAGCGAGGCGTCGCTTCTCGAGATGACGTCCGCGTATTCGGCATTCCCAAACAAGGGTATCCGCATGACGCCGCATATGATCCGCAAGGTTTATAGCCGCGACGGAACGCTTCTTGAAGAGTGGAAGAATCTGAGTTCGAAAGTTACGAATGAGTACGTCGCGTTGACGATGGTTGAGATGATGCGCGGCGTGGTCTCCGGTGGTGGTACCGCAGCCGGTGCAAGTGCGGCCGGTCAACCTTTAGCAGGTAAGACGGGAACGGTTAACGATCACACGGACGTCTGGTTCATCGGTTACACTCCGACCTATGCGACTGGCGTCTGGATGGGAAATCCCGAACGCAAGGAGAATCTCGGTTCGGGCATGACGGGTGGTCATGGAGCCTTGCCGTTTTTCAATGCGTTCATGGATCCATTCATGAAAGGAAAACCGCGTGAGAGTTTCCCGGGTGTTCCTGCGATGCCGGCCGACATCAGGCGACAGATGGAGATTAACAAGCGCGAGGAGCTTGAGAAGCTTGAGAAAGCCGAGCAGGCGGCGATCAAGTCGGGAGCTTCGGCCGACGCGAACACGAGTATTTCGGTTGGAGCGCCAGCCGATGCAGGGGCGACCACTACCGAACCGGATCGCATTCCTGACGCGCCAAAATCAAACCCGTCGGACGATAAGCCAACGCAAACGAAACCAGCCATAACGCAACCGCCCGCGAGAAATCCCGAACCACCTGCCGGAGGAGAGAACCCCGAAGGCAAGAAGCGGAAAGGGAAGAAGGGCGATGGCTGAAAGTAAAAGTAAAAAGTAAAAAGTAAAAAGTTAAGAGGCTGTCTCAGGGCAGCCTCTTTTGCTGAAGCGGCAGGGCGCGGGGCGCCTTCTTGATGCACGAGCTATAACGGATCGATCACCGTCGTCCGTTAAACCTTCGGACCCCTTGTAACGTAAACTACACGCATACCGTCTCAAACTCATATGACTAAACGAATCCTACTCGCACTTCTATTGTTGTCTCTCATCACCGCTGTCCCGATCGCGGCGCAACAACCGGCGGCCCAGGCCACGCCGGTCGAGGTAAAGATCGATCCTTCGAGGTTCGATCCGTATGTCGGACAGTACGAGGACGCCGTTAATCTTGGCGGCACGATCTTCTCCTTCTTCCGCGAAGGCGATAAGTATTTTTTCCAGATCACAAACCAGGACCGCTTCGACATTGTTCCTTCTTCTGAGAGCACGTTCTTTGAGAAGCGTGAACGGGGAGGAACGGCGGAGTTCACTCGTGACGCCCAGGGGCGGGTCGTCGGAATGGTATGGCGACAGGGCGGAGCAGAGTTTCGCACCAAGAAGATCGCGGATCAGCCCGCCAAGGACGCGCGTGTTGCGTTTAAGAAGACCGAGGTGATGATCCCGATGCGCGATGGCGTAAAGCTATTCACGGTCATCCTCGAACCCGAACACACCGAAGCGCTGCCGATCATCATGTCGCGGACGCCGTACGGTGTGAAAGGTGTTAGCAGCAACGGCGTGAACGGCTCGCGATCGGAGTTGGTGAAGGACGGTTACATTTTCGTCTATCAAGACATTCGCGGACGCACGGATTCTGAAGGCGTCTTCGAAATGCTTCACCCGCCGCGTGACAAGAGCAATCCAAAGTCGACGGACGAAAGTACGGACACGTATGACACGATCGAGTACCTCATCAAAAACGTAGCGAACAACAACGGCAAGGTCGGAATCATGGGAGTTTCATACGATGGGTGGACCGCGGCTGTCGCACTACTCGATCCGCATCCCGCGCTGAAAGCTTCTTCGCCGCAGGCACCGGTGACCGATCTCTGGATGGGCGACGACTTTTCGCACAACGGAGCGTTTCGTCAGACGTACGCGCACCATTGGGCGGTTCCGCTCGAAATGGCTGCCAAAGGCGGTTCGATAAAACTGGATCATCCGGATCTTTACGACTGGTACTTGAAGGAATCGAAACTACCGGATCTCGCAAACGAGATGTCGAAGCTTTCGCATTCGTGGAAGGCATTCATCGAACATCCGACCTGGGATTCCTACTGGCAAGCACGGGCTGCAAACTTGTACATCAAGGACACGAGCGTACCGACACTTGTCGTCGGCGGTTGGTGGGATCAGGAAGATCTGTACGGTCCGCTGGCGCTCTATCGGGCGCTTGAAAAAACGGATAACGACAATCAAGTGAATCTCGTAATGGGTCCCTGGAATCACGGCGGATGGGGAGGACGCGGCCGCCGTCTTGGCACGGTAGATTTTGGAAGCGACACCGGTCGTTACTATCGAAGCGAGATCCAGGCACCGTGGTTTGCGCATTATTTGCACGGCAAGCCGATGCCAAAGATCGCCGAAGCAAATATCTTCCGCTCGGGATCGAACCAATGGATGAAGTACGACTCGTGGACGCCAAACGGAACATTCCAAAAACGAGCTCTGTACTTCAATGCCGATGGGAAACTTTCATTCGAGAAACCTGTCGCGAAAGGCGAGGCGTTCGATTCGTATGTATCGAACCCGGCGGATCCGGTTCCTTATCGAAAGCGGCCGATCCTAAAGACCTACACACAGGGCTCGACATGGTCGATCTGGCTTTCGGACGACCAACGATTTCTCAACGACCGCAAGGATGTCCTCTCCTGGAAGACCGACGTGCTCGCTGACGACGTAACGATCACGGGCGATATCATCGCGAGCTTGTTCGCGTCGACGTCCGGTTCGGACAGCGACTGGGTCGTGAAGCTGATCGATGTCTATCCGGCTGACTACGCTGCCGACACGAAGATGGCGAACTACGAGCTGATGGTCGCAAGTGAGGTCTTTCGCGGAAGGTTCCTGAAGAGCTACGAGAAAGCCGAGGCACTAACGCCGAACAAGGTGACCGAGTACTCGATCGACATGCGCGGAAACGACTACACGTTCAAGAAAGGACACCGCATCATGGTGCAGGTTCAAAGCTCGTGGTTCCCGCTGTACAATCGCAACCCGCAGAAGTTCGTCCCGAACATCGTGATGGCGAGCGACTCGGATTATCAGTCGGCGACGCAGAAGGTCTATCGCTCAGCAAAATTCCCGTCACACATAAACGTTTCGGTCGCTCGGTAAAAATGTTGCCGAAGGGCGCATTACATAATTAGTAATTACCGCATTAC
>DATEOJ010000161.1:0-10796 GCA_035274235.1 Pyrinomonadaceae bacterium | reverse complement strand
GTTCGCCACCGACTGCGTAAAGATGTTTGGACGTTCCTGATCCAGTAGGCTCGCAACCTTTCCCTCCGTCTTCGCCTGCTCGTAGATCTGCCTGGCCTCTTCGCGCTTCATTACGGCACCGCGGATAGTCCGACTGCCGATGGTCATTGTCATGTCATCGACCGCACCGTTTTGCGAGAGTGGAAATGTGTAGATCGCTTCGATCGGTTCGGTGCGTGTGTTCTCAAACTCTTGCCGAACGCGAATGCGCGTCACGAATCCGCTTATGTCCGCTTTGACCGTCGTACTTTTGAGAGGGCAAGCTCCGAGGTCCTTACCATTTTTTGCGCGCGCGAAAAGCGAGCCCTCCGTGACGGCGGGCGTTCCAACGTCCTGTGCGACGACGGAGAACGCGCACACTAATATCGACAGCACAAATACAGCCTTACTCATACAAACTCCTAGAATGTGAATTATTACCGCCCGGGGAGGCAGCCAGTTTGTTTAGTTAACCGCGGATCTCAGTGCGTTAGACACCGGAAGGTTTGAAAAGGTTTCTTTGGCCAAAGATTTTTTTTGGATGAGCTACTTAATCTTGAACATCGCCGCGTCGAGGTTACCCTTTCGCGGGAAGTGAAGAAGCATACCAAGCGTACCGAGCGCGATCCAGACGTAGAAGTAAGGGTAGTCGAAAGCGAACGCGAGGACGAGGCCGAGTATTGAAGGGATCTCGCTCAAGGCGCAGCCGAGGATGAGGCCGGTCTGGACGCAAGACGCGTCCTGATCGCGAGCTGCACGTTGCATGTGTTGCCGGCTAAGCACGAATGAGAGAAGTAGGAACGCGATCGCCGATATAGAGAAGACAAGAATAACCAGCGGCATGGTGCCGAAGAACGGCGGCGGAGTTTCATGCTGGAAGATATACGGTTTGACGAACCACACAATCGCAAAGAACAGCACCTGCGAAACAAGAAGCGCAAGCCAAACGACAACAAGTGTTTGATACTCAACTTGAATCGGCTTTCCTTTCCGCATAAGTAAATATGAATTTAGTGTAACTTCGTGTGACTTCGGGGTTCCAGTCTTCTCGCGCGGGATTGAACCACGAACTCACACGAAATACCCGACGAAGAAGCACGAGATCAGTCCGTCGCCTCCAATTCCTCTTCGAGCAACTGACGCTCGTATAGCTCGGCGTATTCGCCATCTAGCGCGAGCAACTCGTCGTGCGTCCCGCGTTCTATGATACGACCATCGTCGAGCACGACGATAAGGTCGGCGTCGCGGATGGTCGACACGCGGTGCGAAACGATCAACGTCGTTCGGTCGAGTCGGACATCGCGCAGGTTGTGAAGTATTTTCTCCTCGGTGTAGGTGTCGACCGCGGAAAGCGAGTCATCGAGGATCAGGATCCGCGGATCGCGCATCACTGCACGCGCGATCGCGGTCCGTTGTTTTTGTCCGCCCGAAAGCGTGATGCCGCGCTCGCCGACAAGTTGTTCGTACTTGTTTGGAAACTGTTTGATGTCTTTCGCGAGCCCGGCAACCTCGGCGGCTTTCTCTACAGAAATTGAACCGCCGAGACGCCGAGACGCTGAGGAAGACAATTCGCTATCGCCGATTCCACCAATCATGCTGGGTACATGGCCTAAGGCTTGTATCCGATCCTCTGCGTCTCCGCGTCTCTGCGGTGAATCCTCTTCGACACCCATCGCGATGTTTTCCGCAAGAGTATCGCTGAACAAGAATGTTTCCTGCGGGACAAAGCCGATCGCTCGACGGAGTTGCTCGATCGGATACTGACGGACCGGGATCCCATCGATCAGTACGGATCCGTCGGGTGCGTCGAGAAGTCGCGGGATGAGACTGACCAGCGTCGACTTTCCGCTGCCGGTTCGTCCGACGAACGCCACCGTCTCGCCTTGTTCCACCGTCAGACTAATGTCCTCAAGCACGGCTTTGCCGTTGTAACCGAACGTCAGATCGCGAAACTCGATCTTGCCTTTGATCGGCGGCTGCGGCCGCGCGGTTTCTTCGTCTTTGATCGAGGGGATCGCTTCGAGGATCGCGTTGAAGCGTTTGAGCGACGCTGTTCCGCGTTGGTAGAGGTTGACTACGTAACCCAGTGCGATCAAGTACCAGATCATTCGCTGGAGATAGAGAATGAAGGATGTGAAGTCGCCCGCGCTTATTTCGTTGTTCACCGCCATCGGCACGCCGACCGCGACGATGATCACGAAACCGAGACCGATGAAAAAGAAAAGCAGCGGACGCATCGCCGCGGCATATTTCACGAGTTGAAGATTTCGCCGTGCGTACTCGTTATTCAGGGTCTCGAACTGCGCGATCTCGGCGTCCTCTTGGGCATACGCGCGAATGACACGCACGCCAGTCAGATTCTCTTGTGCGCGAGCGGTTATATCTGAAAAGAACTCCTGGATCTTCTCGAAGCGCTTGTGGATCTGCTCGCCGAGAATCTTTACCGTCAGCGAAACCAGCGGCATCGGTATGAGTAGTAGGAGCGTCAGCTTTACCGAGATGCCGAGGAGGATAGGCAGCACGATGCACAGAGCGAAGACCGCCTGGAAACTATAAAGGATCATCGGTCCGACGATCTGACGGATCGCCGAAAGATCGTTCGTCGCCCTCGCCATGAGGTCGCCGACTCGCGTGTTATGAAAGTACTCGAGTGGTTGATCGACTAGCGCGCTGTAGAAATCCTGACGCATGTCGAATTCGATATGACGCGATGCATTGATCAAGAACCGGCGTTGGAGAAACAAGAAGATCCCGCTGGCCGCGTTTACCGCGAGAATCACGACCGGATAGTAGACGACTTTCTGCCAGGTGAGCCCGTTGGAAAGATCGTCTACAGCTTTACCGACGAAGTAAGGAACGAGCAATCCGAACGAGAGCGAAACAAGAATGAACAGGACCCCCGCAAGAATATTCCATTTGTACGGCTTGAAATATTTTAGGAATTTTTTGAATTGGTCCATGGTTGATCGTCTGTCGGAAAGATAGGACGTATAGGACGTATAGGTCCTATAGGTCTTATTTCTTCATCCCTCCCGGCACCTCAAACACTCCCGCGTCTACTTCCTTCCTAAAGTTTCGCAGTTCGACCGTATATCGCAACACTCGATTCCCGCCTTCGAGACTGTAAAACTCCTGCTTCACGGGCAAGCCGATCGACTCGTCAAAAGAAATCACGACCTCGGATGCTTTGCTTTCATTTATCAGCGCGCGGAATTGCACGACAGATCCATCCCGACCGATCTCCTCGAACTCAGTGAAGTCCCGCACGTGCAGTAAGTGAGAAAGACTCTCGTTCTGGGCCGATCCCGGGGGAGTCTGTTCGCGCTCGGTGATCCGTTTAGCCTTGAAGTCGATCACATATTCCTTGTCCGTTATCAGGATCGCGCGATGTTGATCGGTGCCGGGATCATAGTCGATGCGACGCTTTGCCCCGTCCCGTGCGAGCGTGATCCTGCGCTCGATTTCGCCCGTGCGCATGACGACGTCCGTCTGAAAAACATCGGGCTCACGAGTCGAAAATGGAAGCTCGATCCTGGGTTGGGATGCGGCGAACGACGCGGGGTTGTCGTTGCTTCGCCAGAGGCTGCATCCGGCGGAAATCAGCGATAAGCACAGCGCCGCGACGCAGATTTTTACCGGAGTTGACAAACGCATTCGAGTAATCGAAGTTTATCATACGGCTTTGAGCGACGATGAATCTTCTGATCTGGCAGGCGATGTACTTAGCGGCGGCGGCAGTGATCCTGCCGGTGTCGCCGTTTCTTTTTTTGCAGGGTCAGTACACGCGTCGGAAGGTCGGACTGCTACCGGAAGCCGCCGGAGCAAAGTTTGGCAGCGTTGGTGACGGCGACGATCGGGCGAAACTTTTTGTCATCGGGGAGTCGACGGTTGCGGGTCTGGGTGCGAGAAGTCATGACAAAGCGCTCGCCGGAAGATTCGCCGAACGTTTGAGCGAGCGCATCGATAGACCGGTCGATTGGGCGGTCGTTGGTCGAAACGGCGTCACTGCGAAACGCACCATCGACGAACTGCTTCCGATGATGCCGGACGAAAAGTTCGAGTACATCCTCGTCGGTCTTGGCGGTAACGATGTCATGAAGTTGAGCAGTCCGCGAAAGTGGCGCCGCGACATGATTCGTCTGCTCGGTCTGCTAAAAGAAAAGAATCCCGACGCGACCATTTTCATCACGAACTGCCCGATGATGAAGTACTCGCCCGCTCTTCCTCATCCAATAAAGTTTCTCCTTTGGGAACTCTCGAAGCTCCACGACAAGAACATCAAAGAATTTACTGCTGACTTGGACCGCGTTTTCTATTATCATCAACCCGCCGAATTTACGTCCGACGGTTTTTGGGCAGACGGAATCCATCCGTCGGAACAAGGCTACGCCGATTGGTCGGCGGCGATGATGAGGTTCTTCGACAAGCAATATAAATGGTAAATGCCGACGATCTGGTGGCGAGCCTGCGCTGCCGGATCGACTCCCACTTTGAATGGCTGCTTGTGCGGCCGACAGGCCGGACGTTTCCGCTTAGACGTGACGAGATATACGTTATTAGTCAGGGCGAACGGGTGATGTTCGGCGTGTTGGACGACAGCGGCTTCAACTCCTTTCGAGTTCGGTCCATCGCCGACGCTGGTGAGGAGCTGCTCCTGGATCTCGGTTCGCGGTCCGATTCCGTCGTCGAAACGATCAGGCTTCTTCCCCGCACACCCGCCCGCGAACTCAGCTTCAATGTCGACCTTGCACGTCTCGAACGAGCGAACCTGATCGGAGCCGCCTTGGTCCGTCTCTTTCCTTCGGTAAAACTAATCCGCATCGCACTCAATCACGAGAACGGTCGCCTCGCACAGATCATCGTTCGCGAGCCGTCGGGGAAAGAAGCGGCGTTGCTATCGGATGTCACGGGCTCGATGATTCACGAGGCGATACTCACAACGGCTATCACGTGGTCGGACAAACTAAGACGACGGAAGAAACCGGTCAATGAGGTCTGGATCGCCGGCGAGCGCAAGCAAGTGCGCAATCTTCGAAAGCTGATGGGTCTGTTGAACCCGAATGTGGCGGGAAGATTCCGGATGTTCGAGATCACTAACGGCGACGAGCTTGAGTTGAAAGAGTTGAAGACGCCATCTCTATCCGACCTCTGGCGTGAGAAACCAAAGAAGATAACGTTGCCGAACGAAATGCGTCCAAGTGAAACAGCGGAACGTATTCGCGAACTCGCTCCGGACAAGACCGACATCATTTTTTCTTACCAAGGCGAGACCGTCAGGTTTCAAGGATTGCCGTTCGCGAGGATTCGAACTGTCGCCGGTCGGGAACGCGCATGGTTCGGCATCGATCATCGCCGTCTATTGAATGACGATGACGATTGGAGCGATCTCGCGACACTCGTCGCTGATCTGGAGATGTACCGAAGTGCGCGGACGCCGAACAAGCGTCACGAAGTCTATCGATACGCACCGGAAGCCTGGCTCGAGTCGATCTTGAGAAGGAATATCAAACTTCTCGACACCAATCTCATACTCTCGCCGATCTATAACCAGTTTCGCGCGTCGACGGACAAGATCGACCTGCTCGCAATTCGTCGCGACGGTCGCCTCGTGATCATCGAGCTAAAAACCTCGCCCGATCGCGAGATGGTCTTTCAAGCGGCGGACTACTGGCGAAAGATCGAGCTGCAGCGACGGCGCGGAGTTCTCGCACGTATGCGGGCGTTCGGCGATACCGAAATTCTTGACAAACCCGCTCTCGTCTACGCCGTCGCCCCGGCGCTAAGTTTTCATTTGGACTTTCCGCTATACGCGGCGAGCTTGAGAAAGGAGATCGAGGTATGGCGATTCGATCTGCATCAGGACTGGCGTTCGGAAATAAAAGTGCTGACTCGTCGTGACTACGCTTCTTCGGGAACGTATTTGTAGCCGACTCCGCGCACCGTTCTGAGGATCTTCGGATTGTTGGGCTCGTCCTCGAGATACTTGCGGAGACGCACGATGAAGTTGTCGATCGCGCGTGTGTCGGTGTCTTCCTGCAGGTCCCACACCTCTTCGAGAATTGTCTTTCTCGAAACCGCGCGTCCTGCGTTGTCGATAAGGAAGCGCAGAAGTTTCATTTCCATCAAAGTGAGATGGATGGTGCCGTCAGAGCTTGTCAGCTCGAGATTCTCGAAGTCGATGGATCGACCATTGATAACGGCTGTCTCATTTTGTTCGACGGGTGGTTCGGGCCGCCGTGCCCATGCACCGCGACGCAGGAGCGCCTTGATCCGGGCGATGAATATTTCGAGGTCGAAAGGTTTCGGCAGATAGTCGTCTGTTCCCGACTCAAATCCCATCAGCACGTCTTCGGGGCGTCCTCGAGCGGTGAGCATGAGAATCGGCGTGTAGTCCGCCCGATCGCGCATCGAACGGGCGACGCGAAATCCATTGATCCCCGGAAGCATCACATCGAGGACGACGGCGTCGAACTTTGCTTCGCCAAGATTCTTCAACGCCGTCTCTCCGTCTCCCGCGACCGAAACGTCGTATCCTTCGGCCTCAAGATTGAACCTAAGCCCGTCGGCAATGTGATGTTCGTCTTCGACTATGAGGATCTTCATTTGTTGAATTTCTGGTCGGGGGGACAGGACCTTTGGGACGAATAGGACGGATAGGACGGATAGGACGGATAGGACGGATAGGACCAATCGGACCAATCGGACTTATACGGATTTGTTGGATTCCGAAAACGCATAAGTCCTATAAGTCCTCTATGTCCCATCAGTCCACAAGTCCCATAAGCTCCGAACGCCCTCACACCAACGGCAACTGCACAATAAAAGTGCTTCCCCGCGTTGGTCCTTTGCTGTCCGCTTTAATCTGTCCACCGTGCTTCGCGACGATCGATCGGACAATAGCGAGCCCGAGTCCCGTTCCTTTTGCGCTCTTCGCTGCTTCGTCGGGCACACGATAAAAGCGCTTGAATATGCGTTTCAATTCCGCTGGCGGGATGCCGATCCCGTTGTCGCGGATGAATACGTCGACCTTGTTGTTTAACGCGGTCCTCTTCGCGCGGATCGTGACGCGTCTTTCGTCACCCGAATACTTGACCGCGTTGTCAAGCAGATTTACAAAGACCGTTCGCAGGTCGTCTTCGTCACCGAGAACTTTGATGTCGCTCGCTGGCTCGCTCAGTCGTACGACGTCGTCTTCCAAGTGATAGCGAGTTCTTACGATCGAGACGGCATCGGTGAGCAGGTCGCCTACATTGACCTCACTGACATTCATCTGCCGCCGTTTCTCGCCAGTCCTGCCGGCCTGGAGAACTTGCTCGACCGTATGCAGAAGCCGGTCGCTATCGGCGAGCATCACGTCGTAGAACTCTTCTCGCTTCTCGGGTGCGACATCGCGCGCCTTGAGTGTTTCGAGATAAAGCTTGATGGACGCAATCGGAGTTTTCAGCTCATGCGTCACAGAGTTCAAGAATGCGTCGTGTTGTTCGCTGCGTCGGATCTCGCGGACAAGAAAGATGGTATTGAGAACCATGCCCGTGATGATCAGTGCAAAAAAGACGGCACCTAGAACGAGCAGTGCCACTTCACGGAGATTGAGAAGAATCCATCCGACCTGGAGCGCGACCGCGATGGCGATCAGGCAAATGCCAAATACGAGGAAGAAGATCGCTGTCTTTCGCCGGCGCATGTCGAATGTAGTAAATCAAAGAAAAGGAAAAGTTCCTAGTTCCTAGTTTCTGGTTTCTGGTTTGTTCGTTGGGGTTTGTCGAACGTCGACCCAGCTAAAAAAAGTTCCTGGTTCCTCGTTCGGAGTTATTCGCACTGAAGGCTAACTCGAAACAAGGAACCAGGAACTAGAAACCAGAAACTTAAAAGTTACGCGGCTTTCTTAAATGCTTTCTTGTCGTCCGCCTCGCTGTATGCGTAGACATCGCGGATGATTCCGGCCATCTCAAGAGCTTTGATCTGGACCCAGTTTACGTCGAACTCATACCAGCCCAAGCCGTGCTTTGCCGATCGCGGATGAGCATGGTGATTGTTGTGCCAGCCCTCGCCAAACGTGACCGCTGCGATCAATGCGTTATTACGCGAATCGTCGCGCGTCTCGAAGCGGCGGCTGCCCCACAAGTGAGTTGCCGAGTTTACGAGCCACGTAAAATGCCAGCCCATTACCGTTCGTAAGAAAACTGCCCACAGGACCATCGACAAACCGCCGATCGCGAACAAAACGGCTCCAACGATGATGATCGGAACGTAGTAATACTTATTCAGGATTACGTGAAAACGATCTTTGGTCATGTCGGGGCAGTAACGCGTCATAGTTGCCCACGACTGATTCTGTGCGGTACCGCGAAAGATCCATCCGATGTGTGCCCAGTAAGTTCCGTGTCGCGGACTGTGCGGATCCTTGTCGGTCTCGGTATGCGCGTGGTGGAGTCGGTGAGTCGTCACCCAAGTCAGCGGTCCTGACTGAAGTGCCAGCGTTCCGCAGATGCTCATGAAGTATTCGAGCCACTTCGGGGTGACAAAACCGCGGTGGGTCAGAAG
Source organism: Pyrinomonadaceae bacterium (assembly GCA_035274235.1). Lineage (GTDB taxonomy): Bacteria > Acidobacteriota > Blastocatellia > Pyrinomonadales > Pyrinomonadaceae > OLB17. The sequence goes on along the minus strand of DATEOJ010000161.1, from coordinate 2,234 downwards.
ACGGTGGTATCCCATCCCGACGCCCCAGCTTCCCGCGATCCACCAAAGGATCAGCGAGGCTGCGAGGTTCTGCCAGCTAAAAAAGAAAAGTGCGGCTACCGCCAACACGTGAAAGATAGAGACCGCGATGAGTGTGGTCCAATTGATGCTGCCAGTTCCCGGCCGCGAAAACTCGATGACATTTTGCATATGACTTAAAACAACTTGGACGAAGTGGATCCTTCGATTGATTAAAATCCTAACAGGTTCTAGATGGGCTGACTGTCACAGTTTTGTAAGAGTTCGCGAGCCTGTTAGTTCTTACAGGGCCTACGATTATCGGTGAACTTTGCTCCTCGGATTCGGTCTAGAAGTATTGAGTGCGAACTTTGCGTCTTTGCGGCTTTGCGTAGAAGCTTCGCCGAAGTTGATTGGGCGCAGGTACACGCACAGAGTCGCAAAGGCGCAAAGAATGGAATTCGACCGATCGGTAGGATGCCAAAATGCGCTCTCGACTCGCCAGCCCCTTTTTGACTAACCCCTTCATCATGAGATAGATTTGCGCTTAGTTACAGAGGGGGGACATCATGTCGGATAAATCGGTCGAAGAGCGTGTGATAAAGGTCTTCGCGGACTTCAAAAAAGTTCCGGTAGAAGAGATCACAATGGACACGACTTTCGAAGAACTCGGATTCGATTCGCTCGATGGTTTGAATCTCGTTTTCGAACTCGAAGAAGAGTTTGATCTGACGATTCCCGACGATCGTGTTGCTGACATGAAGGGCGTACGACAGGCGGTCGAAGGCATCGAGGCTTTGCTCGACGCAAAGGCACAGGGCGTCGACGTTAACGCCCAGGCCCTCGAAGATTTTAAGAAACAACAGGCGCAGAAAGACGGCCCTGAAGAAAATCCAGCCTAACAGCTAAAATCAAGATCAAGTGAGAAGAGTAGTAATAACCGGTGTCGGAACGGTTTCCGGACTGGGCAACAACGCACGTGAATTTTGGGAGTCGATAAAGAGCGGCAAGTCCGCTGTCGGTCCGATCACGAAAGCCGACGTCAGCAACATGCGTTTTAAGAATGGTGTTGAGGTTCGCGGTTTCGATGAGAAGCAGCATTTCGACGACAAGATGTTGCTCTGGCTCGACCCGTTCTCGCACTACGGGATCGTATCGGCACGCGAAGCCGTGGCCGATTCGGGGATCGAGTTTGACGAGCGGCTGCGCGACATGTCCGGTGTGATAACCGGAAGTTGTCTCGGAGGAAAAACGACCGAGGACGCGCTTTACAAGAAAGTTTACGGTGACAAACAGGAGCGTCAGCCGCCGACGGCGATTCCACGTGCGATGGCGAACGCGGTCTCGAGTCATGTGTCGATGGAGTTCGGTTTGACTGGTGCGACATTTACGACATCCACCGCGTGCTCGTCAGCGAATCATGCGCTTGGTCAGGCGTTCTGGCTCGTTCGACAGGGGACGCTCGACGCCGCGATCGCGGGCGGAGCCGAGGCACCGCTTTGTTACGGAAATCTCAAAGCGTGGGAGACGATGCGTGTTGTCTCACCCGATACGTGCCGACCGTTTTCAAAAGACCGGACGGGCATGGTGCTTGGTGAAGGCGCGGCTATGTTTGTCATGGAAGAACTCGAGCGAGCGCAGGCACGCGGTGCGAAGATCTATGCGGAGATGGTCGGATTCGGAATGTCCGCCGATGCACACCATCTGACGATGCCACTCGCTGCAGGCGCGGCGAAGGCGATGAACGGCGCGCTCACGGACGGCGGTTTAAAACCTGAGCAGGTCGGGTACGTTAACGCACACGGCACCGCGACGCAGGCGAACGATACGATGGAGTCGGAAGCGATCCGACTGGTGTTTGGCGATCACACCGACAATGTTCGGGTCAGTTCGACAAAGGCGATGCACGGACACACCCTCGGTGCCGCAGGTGCGATCGAGGGCGCCGCGACGGTGCTCGGTCTGCACTACGGTCTCCTACCGCCGAACGTAAATTTCAACGAACCCGATCCCGCTTGTAATGTGAACGTGATCATCAACGAGGCTCTCGCCGCAGAACCCGAGGCCGCGATCTCCAACTCGTTTGCGTTCGGTGGTCTCAATGCGGTGGTGGCATTTAGGCGCTGGGATAGTTAAGTCTCTAGCCCAGTCAGGGTTTCTTTGAACGCGGATTTGGGCGGATCAACAGGCAGTACCGCCTGCGTTAGCTGGTGGTCGAGCGCTTGGAATGAAACCAA
>DATEOJ010000160.1:0-2086 GCA_035274235.1 Pyrinomonadaceae bacterium | reverse complement strand
CTCGAACCGAGCGATCGAGATCGCCGGCGGCGAGATGGGTTCGAAATCGCCGGTGCATCCAAACGACGATGTGAATAAATCTCAATCGTCGAACGACACGTTTCCGACCGCGATGTACATCGCTGTCGGGAATGTGTCGTTCGAAGACTGCGACATGTTCACATCGTCGTTCGGATGGACGGGCTTCTTCGAACCCATCTCGCCGCCGGCGATCTCGATCGCACGATTCGAGATGACCTCGTTTGCGTTCATGTTCGTCTGCGTACCCGAACCGGTCTGCCACACCCGCAGCGGAAAATGCGGGTCGAGTTTTCCATCGATCACTTCGTCCGCCGCCTGGACGACAAACTTCAATTTGTCCGCCGTCATCTTGTCGGGCTTAAGATCGTGGTTAACGAGCGCGGCAGCTTTCTTCAAGATCCCAAGGGCACGGATCACCTCGCGAGGCATCACATCGAACCCGATGTTGAAATGATGCAGGCTGCGTTCGGTCTGGGCTCCCCAGTACTTGTCGGTTGCGACCTCGATCGGTCCCATCGAGTCGGTTTCGGTTCTTGTTGCGGTTGCTTTCTCTGTTGCTTCTGACATTGTCTAACTAGGTGACTAAGATGTAGTTCGTCGGGTTCAATCTTACTCCGAAACGCGGGTCGGCAAGAAACCTTGACACAAGCATTCGCGCGGTCTTACGCTGGGTCAGGATTTTCGCCTCACCTCTTTCGCCCATATGGAAAACCTCAAACTTCTATTTCAGCTTTACCTGCGCCCGGCATTGGCGATGAGCGACGTCATGGATCGCGGTAGCTGGATCTTCGGGGCGATGATGGTTCTTGTCTTCTCGATCCTTTTCTTCGCGACGGTTAACTCTAAACTGCACGACGCATACCGCGTCCCGACACTCAACGAATTTTATCAACCCAACGAGCATACAGACTTCGAGTCGCCTGTCGCCGAAGCCGAGTACCAACGCTCGTTTCAAAACTATCAGACGGCGCTTTCAACGCGACCTACGATTCCCATTGTCGGCGACGCCTTCTTCAAGTTTTTCTCGTTCGACCCGACCGCGTTCTATCAACCGCTTCTCGCGATATCGCTCTTTTACATTCCATTCCTTGTCTTCCTGATCTCGATCTTTGCATCTATCGGAAGCTTTGGCCTCGCTTTGCGGCGCGACTACGGATCGCTCGCGACTTGCGCGTTGATGTCCTGGACCGCGGCGCATCTTCCATTCGCGATCATTGGTGCTGCGTTATACACGAGTTCGGTTTCGCCGCTTGTTTACCTCGGATTCTGGGTCGCTAGCGGTTTGTTATTCGGTCTGTTCATGATCTTCGCGCTGCGGACGGTAATGGGTATCAACTACGGTGCCGCGATCGCCGCTGTCGCCGTTGGCTGGCTGGCGTTCTCATTCGCGATGTACGTCTTTCAGTACGTCTCGCCCTGGCTGCTGTCGCCCTTCCTACTGTTTTTCGTCCTGCTTCACTTCGGCGGAGCACTCGGCGGTGAGGTTCGCGGATTCGGCAATGCATTTCGACAAAAGCAAAACTTCAAACGTTTCCTTCACAACGCGACCGTCAATCCGAAGGACGCCGACGCGCACGTGCAACTCGGTCTGATCTATCAACAGCGTCGACAGGACGCAAAGGCGCTCGAGCATTTCATAAAGGCGATCGAGATAGATCCGGAAGAGATCGATGCGAATTATCAACTCGGTCGGATCGCACGCGAGAAGAGCGAACTGCAAGACGCGTTAAATCATTTCGCGATCGTGGTCGAGCAGGACGACAAGTATTCGCTAAACGAGATCTGGCGTGAGATAGGTACGACATATCTAACGGCAAACATGTATAAAGAAGCGTCCGACGCGTTGGAGAAATATGTCGATCGTCGTCCGGCCGATCCTGAGGGGCTCTACTATTTCGGGAAAGCGTTAAAAGGCCTCGGCAATAACGATCGCGCGAAAGAGATGTTTGAACAGGCGGTGGACTCGGTCAAGAGCTCGCCGGCATATCGTCAACGCGACATCCAGAAGTGGCGAAAGCTCGCGGAGAGAGAAATTTAGCCGGTTTTCTTCAGTGACAAGTTAAAA
>DATEOJ010000159.1:0-2078 GCA_035274235.1 Pyrinomonadaceae bacterium | reverse complement strand
GCCTCTTTCTTCACCTCGAACTTTCGTCGTCGGATACTTTCGCTTTAGCATAGTCACTCACTCCCATCACTTTTCCAATGGCATTTGCATTTCCCGACCCGCGACGAGAGCAGTTTCTCGAACGTCCACTGCCCAGCAGCGAAGAGAGCGAGCGCGCGATCCTTGGTGCGATCCTTCTCGACAACGCACTCATCGCTCAGGCGGTCGAACACCTCAAACCCGAAGATTTTTACGGCCCTCTCCACCGCCGCATCTTCAACGCGATGATCTCGCTTTTTGAAGTGTCGAAAAATATCGATCCGATCCTCATCGGTGAAGAACTTAAAAAGGAAGGTTCGATCGAGTCGATCGGCGGAGTCGCGACGATCACGAATCTAACCTACGGTCTTCCGCACTTCACGGATATAAAAGATTACATCAACGTCGTTCGCGATAAGTCGATCATGCGTTCGCTTGTCCGCACGTGTAACGACATCACGAGCCAAGCGCTCGAAGAAGAAGAGGACGCGTCGATCGTGCTCGACAACGCCGAGCAGATGATCTTCCAGCTCACCGAGATGGAAGAGCGTCAAGGTTTCTCACGCATCCAGCCGATCGCCGAGAACGTCTTTACAAAGATCCAGGAGTACGCCCATCACGACAGTCACGCTTTGACCGGTCTCGCGACCGGGTTCCGCGACCTCGATCAACTGACGTCAGGTTTACAGGCCAGCGATCTGATCATCGTCGCGGCACGTCCGTCGATGGGTAAGACCGCACTCTGTCTGAACATCGCACAACGTGCAGCCGTCAGCGAGAAAGCGACGGTCGCGGTGTTCTCGCTTGAAATGTCGAAGGAGCAGTTGGTCATGCGTATGCTCAGCTCGCAGGCGTCGGTAGACGCCCGCAATCTGAGGACGGGAATGCTCTCGAAGCATGACTGGGCCCGTCTCGCCGAAGGCATCGGAACTCTTGCTAATACAAACATTTACATTGACGACACACCGGGCATCAACGTCCTCGAGATGCGTGCAAAGCTTCGCCGGCTGTTTGCCGAGCAGAAGAAACTCGACCTTGTCGTAGTGGATTATCTGCAGCTCATGGGAAGCTCGCGTCGAAATGAAAACCGACAGCAGGAAGTTTCGCAGATCTCGCGAGACCTAAAAATGCTGGCGAAAGAATTCAAAGTCCCGGTGATCGCGCTGTCGCAGCTTTCGCGTGCACCGGAGGCGAGAAATCCTCCCAGACCGATGATGTCCGACCTTCGCGAATCCGGATCGATCGAGCAGGACGCCGACGTTGTAGCGTTCATCTATCGCGCTGATTATTATGCGAAGAGTCAGGACGAGATTCCCGAAGGTGAGAGGAACATTGCCGAGCTGATCATCGCAAAACAACGTAACGGTCCGACTGACACGATCAAGCTCGCGTTCCTGAAACAGTTCACCAGGTTCGAAGATGCATACCTGGGCTAGAGCATTGAGGTGATTTATGAGTACCGCAGTTTCTGAAGTTGACCCTCGTTTTCCTATCGGTAATTTTGATAAGTCGATGATCGACCCCGCTCGACGTGCGGAGTACATTCAGACTTATTCCCAATTGCCCGAGAAGCTCGCAGCCGCAGTCGCGGGGCTCACCGATGAGCAACTCGATACGCCGTATCGCGATGGCGGATGGACGTTGCGTCAGACGGTTCACCATATGGCGGAGAGTCATATGAACGGTTTCATTCGCATCAAGTTTGCGCTGACGGAAGACGGGCCGACGATCATGCCTTACGATGAAGCGAGTTGGGCCAACTTGCCTGACACGTCGATGCCGATCGAACCGTCGATAAAGATCCTCGATGGAATCCACGCTCGGATGACTGAGTTGCTGCGCGGCCTGACCGACGCACAGTTCGAACGGACTTATGTGAATCCCGAATCTGGCCCTTGGACCGTCGACGCGTTCATCGCGCTCTATGCGTGGCATTCGCGTCATCACACGGCGCACATCACGTCTACGCGCGAGCGGAATGGTTGGTGATCGTGGATAACCTCTGGAACAAGCTCGAGACCCAAAGTAAAAAGTAAAAAGTAAAAGTAAAATGTAAATCG
>DATEOJ010000158.1:0-5492 GCA_035274235.1 Pyrinomonadaceae bacterium | reverse complement strand
GCCGACGACCCCTGGACGCTGAGTGTCACGAAGTCATGGTCAGATAAAGAACCAACGGCCGGGAACGCCATCGTTTTACACCGCGGAAGCCGCGGCGTTGCAGGCAGGGATGCCTGCGGTCCAGTCGCGCTGCAGGCGGCCTGCGCTCCAGTTCCATCCTGTTCCTGCGTTCGCATCGGCCCTTTGCTAAACTGTCGGCATGAAATTCCCCCGGCTTACGCGGCTGCTGCCGACTCGGAAGAACGCCGCGCTCGCCGTCGTATCTGCGGTTCTCCTTATCTTCGCGTTTCCCGATTTCGATCTTTGGTTCCTCGCTTGGTTCGCCCTGGCTCCGCTTCTCTGGGCAATCAGCCGCCAAAGTGAATCGACGCTACGTTCATTTATACTCGGCTGGCTCTGGGGCATGATCTTCTTTACCGGGACCTGCTGGTGGTTGACGTTTGCCCCCGTCACGTATGCCGGCTTTCCTTCCTGGCTCGCTTACTTATTACTTTTGTTCGTAACGACGATCGTCGGGGTCTTCCCCGGAATCTTCGGCGCGATCGTCTCCATCCTGTTTCGGCGTTTCGGCACCCGGGCGCTACTAGCGGCTCCCTTTGTCTGGGTCTTCACAGAGTTTCTTCGATACTGGCTTACCGGGAACAACTGGAATGCCCTCGCTTATTCACAGGCTTTCGGTCGTTACTTCATCGAGTACGCAAGCATCGGTGGAATCTATTTCGTCGGGTTCCTCCTCTTTATAGCTACCGGCATCACCGTTTCATCGTTCATGTGGATCGCGACAGCGGCGCAATCACTCTATAGAGACCCGTCCCGTGTCTCAAAGAATGAGGAAGTTGAATTGATAGAACTGAGCGGAGACGAACCTGGCAGGCCAAACTGGCTGGAAGTCGTCATTCTGTTCTCGGGTCTGATCCTGTTCTTTCTCATTAGCGCCCTACTACCGCCCTCGAGCACGCATAGTGCTACCGCGGCGACGGTGGTCGCCATCCAGCCCAACGTACCGATGTCCGGCCTCGACGAGTCGAGATGGCGTCAACTCCGAGCGAAGCACGTCGAACTCGCTGAAACCGGATTGGCGTCTATCCAACGAGATCCGCAATCCGCAATCCGCAATCCGCAATCGACTACCGTCGTCTTCCCCGAATCCCCGATGAACTTCATGTGGGAGGACGACGAGGAGTTTCGCAACTTCGTACATGCGTTTGCCGCCAAGCACGATGTGCAGTTACTCTTCAACTCCGCCGAGCCGGACGGCCCTAACAATAAGTATTTCAACTCAGCGGTGCTAGTCGGGCCCGACGGAAGGGAACTCGCGCAGTATGATAAGATTTACCTGCTCCCGTTCGGAGAATCCGTACCAGCCCCCTTACAATCGATCGTTCCGGCGTTCGTAGGTAGTTTTTCCTACGGCAAGGAATACGATCTTCTTCCGCTGGGTGAGGCAAAAGCCGGCGTGATGATCTGCTTCGAATCGCACTTTGGCGAACTCGGTCGCGAGTATGTTCGAAACGGAGCTGATGTGATCATTGAAATGACGAACGACGGATACCTCGGTCCGACGCCCGTGCTACGACAGCATCTCGCGAACGCTGTCTTCCGCGCGGTTGAAACTAATCGACCGGTGATCCGTGCGACAAACGTCGGTGTCACCGCATACATAAGCGAACGTGGCGAGATACGCGACGCAGCTGAAGGTTATACCGAAGCTTCGCGGGTTTGGTCGGTGGCGAAATCAGATGGCTCCCAAACCTTTTATGTGAAGTATGGCGACTGGTTCGCGTGGTTGTGTTCGTTAGTGACGATCGGATTGTTGGGATGGGCGTTCGTCGGACGGCGACGTGACGAGAAGCGAATGGCAGTGCCGCCTGCGTGAGCGGGTGGTGGGGCGTTCACGGAGAATTATCTTTCGACATTTCAGATTCGACCACCCGCTAACGCAGGCGGTACTGACTGTGGTCGCGGTAGATTTTTACACTGCATGCGAATCGGGGTGGAAAAATACATTACGAGGAATTCGAACCTTCATCGACTCGGCAGTTGTGCGATCGGCGGAGGGCAACTTAGTTGTAAATGGAAGCACGACGGCAAGAAATTGAAGAACCGTTTGGAGTTTCTCCCGAGAGGATGTTCACGGTACTTACCACCCCGAGCGCGATTCGCAGTTGGTGGGGAGTATCAAAAGCAATAGTAGATCTGCGCACGGGTGGCACGTGGATCACCGCCTGGGGCGAGGGCGAGGACGATTCGGACAACGTAACGTCGTTCAAGATCCTCAAGCTCGATGCTCCACGCAGCTTTGTTCTCGGCTCGAGTAAGTACATCGCCGAAGGCAGGCGGACGTTCGAGACCGACATTACGACTGAGTTTCACATCGAGTCGCATCCCGCAGGATGCAACCTGCGAATCGTGCAACAACTCGCTCCGCACGACCCGATGCTTGATGATTATTTCGACGCATGCGTCCTCGGGTGGCAGAATTGTTTTGAAGGTATAAGAAACTATCTGCACAATAACCCAAGCGAATAAGATTTATGGAATTATCGGAACTACAATCAAAACACGAAGAGATCAAAGAGAAGGTCGCCCAGCTCGGGAGGTTTCTTTGACGCGCCTCGCAAACAAGCCGAACTCGAAAAACTAGAACAGCAAATATCCGAACCGGATTTCTGGAACGATCAGGAGAAAGCGCAAAAGATCGTTCAGCAGCGAAGCCGCATCGAGAAAGCTCTCCAGCAACAGCAGGACTTCGACACCGGTGTCTCCGACGCCGATGTCCTTTTTGAATTCGCCGAGAGCGATGCAGATTCAACGAAAGAACTCGAATCGCTGATCGCTAAACTCGAACGCGATGTAACCGCGGCGGAAGTGCAGTCGCTCCTCTCGGGCGAGACCGACGCAAACAACGCCATCTGTTCACTGCAGGCCGGTGCAGGTGGAACCGACGCTCAGGATTTTTGTCAGATGCTTCTTCGGATGTATCTGCGTTGGGCGGAGCGAAAGGGATTCAAGGTCGAGATACTCGACGAGCAGACGGGAAGCGAAGCCGGGATCAAGTCGGCGACGTTTCGCGTCGAAGGTGACTACGCGTACGGTCTGCTGGCGACCGAGGCGGGCGTTCATCGGCTCGTCCGTATCTCGCCGTTCAACTCTGGCGGCAGTCGCGAGACGTCGTTTGCGTCGTTATTCGTTTCACCAGAGATCGACGAGAACATCGAGGTCGACATTCAGGACAAGGATCTGCGCGTCGATACTTATCGCTCGTCGGGTGCAGGTGGTCAGCACGTTAACGTCACCGATAGTGCGGTCCGCATCACGCATCTTCCGAGCGGGATTGTCGTCACGTGTCAGAACCAGCGTTCACAGATCCAGAATCGCGCGGTCGCGATGCAGGTTCTGCGGTCGAAGCTTTACGAACTTGAGTTAGAGAAGCGACGTGCCGATACCGCCGAACTCGAGGCGAGCAAGATGGACATCTCGTTTGGGTCGCAGATCCGAAACTATGTCCTGCATCCTTATCGATTAGTTAAGGATACGCGGACGAAGTTCGAGGTGACGGACGTCGACGGCGTCCTCGACGGAGATATTGATGATTTTATAAAGGAGTTTTTACTCTTCAAGAAGTCAGCGGGAGCTACCTCAAATATCTAGCAAAATCCCGTGACTTACGTGTATTCTGTGGTTGCTCTTGCTCGTATCGCCCCAACACCCAAAATGGCAACGTCGATTGAACCACGGAACACCGAACGACGAATAGATTTCCGCGATAACTGAATTCATAGCAATCGATGAAGATCTGCCCGACATGCAAGGAAACGTATAAGGACGACGATCTGAATTTCTGTCTCGCGGACGGAGCGACGTTGATCAAGAAACGTGGGGGCACGACGGTTCGTCATTCGCGTCTCAACGAGATAGTCGCGGTCATATTGCTCGCGGTGTCGGTGCTGATCTTTCTTTGCCTCATCTCTTACAACACAAGCGACCCGACCTTCAATACCGCGTCGTCGCAAAAAATTCACAACTGGATCGGAGTTGTCGGTGCGAATGTTGCTGAAGCATTGTTCTCTGCCGTCGGACTTGTCGCATACATCTTCCCGGCATTACTCGCGTTGATCGCATGGCGGGTGTTTCAGTCCGAAAACCTCAAACCGCGGGTTAGCCAGATCATCGGTTTCACGCTTGTCGTCGCATCGGTCGCGTCGCTCGCAAATCTTATCGGCTGGCACGGAGGTTTACTCGGAGCACTGGTCGCGACTTATTCGGTTCGGCTACTCAGCGTAGTGGGCGGCGCGATCTTCTTAACCGCACTTGCGACGACATCGATACTGATGATCTCGAACTTCACGCTCGCGTGGGCGTTCAGTCATCTCGAGTTGGCGTGGGGCAACTTCATGATCCATTACGCCGAATGGAAGGCGAAACGACGTGAAGCCCGGTCGGGTGAGATCAATCTTGCGAAGGAGAGAAGCGAGAAGCGTCGCGGTGTTCGCGAAGAACGAGCGGCGTTAAAGGACTCACCGACCATCTCGATACCCGAGTCGCGAAAGACGAGGGCTAGCAAGTCTGTCGAACTCGCTGCAGCGGCCGCTGCCGGCTCAGGCGGACTTAATCCGTTCGAGACGACGCCCGGTCTTCCTCCCGACGAGGCTCCGCCTCCATCGATCATTCCACCCGAATCTGTTCCGGATACTTTGCTCGAGTCGCTGGCTTCTGAGCCGGGTTCGATCCCGATCACTCCGACAAAGCACACCGACGACCTCAATAAGAATGTTCCGGCAGAGATCGCCGAAAGCGAGGAGCCCGCTCCCGTACTTACATCGCTGAAGTCTTACGAGGATTACATTCTGCCGGGCTCGCCTCTTCTGACCGAGTCGGATCCGCACATCGAGCAGAAGGAAAAGGTACTGCTCGGAATAGCCGATTCGCTTGTCGAGAAAACGCGTGAGTTCAACGTCGCGGGCAAGGTCGTGAACATCTGTCCGGGACCCGTCGTCACGACATACGAATTCAAACCCGATCCCGGTGTGAAGTATTCGCGGGTGACGGGGCTCGTCGATGACCTCTGTCTCGCGCTAAAAGCCGAGTCGGTGCGCATCGATCGAATTCCTGGCAAGGCGTTTGTAGGTATCGAAGTCCCGAATCAAAAACGAGAGACGATACGTCTGCGCGATGTGGTCGAGTCGAAGAAGTTTCGTGAGTCGGAGTCGCTTCTGACGATCGCACTCGGTAAGACGATCGATGGGCTGAACTACGTCGCCGATCTCGCGAAGATGCCTCACTTGTTGATCGCCGGTGCGACCGGCGCGGGTAAGTCGGTCGGCGTAAACTCGCTTATCGTTTCGGTCTTGTACAAGGCGAAGCCGGACGAAGTGAAGTTCATCATGGTCGATCCGAAGCGGCTCGAACTCGGCCTCTACGCCGACATCCCGCATCTCGCGACGCCGATCATCACCGACCCAAAACGCGCGGCGATCTCACTTAAGTGGGCC
>DATEOJ010000157.1:0-6328 GCA_035274235.1 Pyrinomonadaceae bacterium | reverse complement strand
CAGGCGCATCTCCGGTGTCCTCTTTTTAAATGCGGAACGCGGAATGCGGAATGAGGAATTCGCGTTGATCCCGTAGAGCAAAAGAAGTGACTCACGTGGACCTGAATTGTTCACCCGGCGAATTCCGCATTCCGCGTTCCGCGTTCCGCATTAGGGCCTCTCGGGTTTCAGCGACATCCGACATTGTGCCAACCCCAGTTTAAAAAGAGGACACCGGAGATGCGCCTGTGTTCGCATCTCCGGTGCTCCCTAAACTCACGCTTTCCAAAGAGGCTCGCTTTCGCGCCAACCCCTCCGTTTCATCGTGCCTTCCTCCCACGATGGGGTGACGTGAGTTTGCTTGGGGGGAGTCAACTTACTGTCCGCATGCTCCGAGCGTATCTCCATGTGCGAGATGCGCGGGCACCGAACCCGTTTCGACGCTGATCGTCTTCACGCTTTTGCTTCCGCTATTGCGATGGCAGAGGGTTGCAGTCCCGGTCTGTTCGGGAACGTTCACCGGCGTGATCTGGCAACTGGTGTTCAGATAGACTTCGGTCGACGCGTAGACGTAACCGATGTCGTAAAGATGGAACGTATAAAGTCCGCTTCCGGTAATGATGTGGTTCTCCTGGAACGGACCAACCGGCAGGTATGCCGCCTCGGCAGGCTGTCCGATAAAATTCTCGGGTGTGGAGTTCGTCGAAAAACAGTACCCACCGCACGCGTTACGACCGTTGATTCCCATCACGTCGTCGACTATGAAGCCACCGCCGTTCGGACCCGTGACCCACGAGTTCGGAGCTTGTCCGGACTGGCACGTCAGATATACTTCGGCCGTTCGGTATGAACCCCAGGGAATAGCTGACGCCATCGCGATCGGATCTGTGATTCCGATGTTATTCGCATCGAACAGTTTGATCGTGTTCTGCGCGGCGGCAGCTGCGACGAAAGTAAAGACTAGAATTACGCTACAAAGAATTTTCATTTTCATGGTGAACATCTCGCTTTTTATTTTTTTTCTTGGCGAGATGTGGGCCATCGCCGTTGATCGCTCTTTGGGCAATGACCGTGCCACAACTGGTTTGTGTAAATAACTGGTCAAAAATGGGTTAGAACGTAAGAGTTTCAAGTCAGATTGAGAGAAAATTGAGCAGAAACGATCAAAATGACCGGGGCTCGCCAATGCGGAGTGCGGAACGCGGAATGCGGAATGAGACGCAGGGCCGAAGCTCGGGGGCTCTGCGCAGTTAGCCGCAGATCACGCGGATGACGCAGATCATTTTCTGCTTCGAGCGATCTATACTTCGCGTCGAGCGTAATCCCTCATCCAGACGTGTCGCGGGAGGGCAATAAAAACTGATCCGCGTTATCCGCGTCATCTGCGGTTAACTGCGCCCAAGCCAAAAGAGTTTTGGCGCCTACTTCTGTTCGATCTATTTATATTTCTCGTCGAGCGTAATTCAGACATGTCCCTGGAGGGCAGTAAAAACTGATCCGCGTCATCTGCGTTATCTGCGGTTAACTGCGCCCAAGGCAAAGAGCTTCGGCACTTACTCCCCTGAGCTTTCGCTCTTACAATGTCGATATGAAACTGTCGATCATCATTCCGGCCTTTAACGAGGAGAAGTATCTGCCGGCGACGCTCATGGCGTTGAAGGACGCGCTCGACGGGATCGATGACCCGGAGGTGATCGTCGTCGACAACGCGAGCACCGATGGGACGCGTGGAGTCGCGGAGTCGTTCGGCTCTCGCGTTGTTGACGAAGCCGAGCACAACATCGCGACGGTGCGGAACACCGGTGCCGCGAATGCGGCCGGAGACGTGCTGGTTTTTATCGACGCCGACACACTTGTGCGACCGGGGATCTTTGAACGTGTCGTCGAGTTGATGGACGATCCGAAATGTTTTGGCGGCAGCGGTGCTGTCATCTACGAACCGATCGAAGGGCGTCCGTTCGTTCGATTCTTTATGAAACTATGGCCGATGCTCGGGAAGCTCACGCGGATACGCGGCGGGGCATTGCAGTTCTGCCGCAAGGAAACACTCCGTGAGTTGGGTGGTTACGATCCGACGATCTGGGTCGGTGAAGACCTCGAGTTTCATTGGCGTCTCGACAAGCTAGCGCTAAAGCGCGGCGGCTCGACGTCCCTGATCGAGTCGCCAAAGGTCATGACTTCGTCGCGTCGGTGGCAACAGATGAGTCTGCTGCCAATGATCTTCTTCACACATCCCGTAACGATCCTCCTTGCATGGCGGGTAAAGTCTTTCTGGAAGTATTGGTACGACGACGCGATTAGATAGAGTCGGCGGGTGGTTAGCGCGATTAGCCGCAGATGGCGCAGATTTACTTGGGACTGGGTAAGGCGGTACTGGAAGTAGTTCGATAAGGTCGGCGAAATTAGCCGCAGATTACGCAGATGACGCAGATTTTATTTGGGACTTTTATGGGAGTTAGCAGCTAAACAACGACGATCACGAACCCACAATAAAAGCCATTGAAGTAAATCCGCGTCATCCGCGTAATCTGCGGCTAACTGCGCCGGCCACCTCACATTTGTCATGAACCCACAATAAAAGCCATTAAAGTAAATCCGCGTCATCTGCGTAATCTGCGGCTAACGCGCGGGCGACCAACACATTTGTCACAAACCTCTTTACGCCGGTGTTTTTCTTTTGGAATCCATCTTCAAGGAGAAAACTCATGCTCAGACAATCGCTAGTTGTTGCTATAGCGCTATTCGTGCTGGCGACCGTAAACGTCTATTCACAGGACGCAGCCGCTCGGTCGAGTGAGCTCGCAACCGCGCTAAATAAGACGAAGTACAAGAAGAAAGAAAAGCCGATGGTCACGGTGGAGTTCTATATCGATATCAAGAACGAGCCGGCGGTCCGGGATGCGGCGAGTTACTCTGGCAATTATGGTTCGGAGGATGGCGAGTACAGGCTCGATCTTCAGGTGGACGGCAATGGTGCGGCGAGCGGTTCCGGCCAGGACTGGCTGAACGAGAATCGTCTCAGCTATACGCTCAAAGATGCCTTCGTTACCGGTGCTCTGTTGACTGCGACAAAAGTTTATTCGAACGGCGAGCAGAAGAAATTCGAAGCCGTGTTCGTTAACCGGACCGTCTCAAACGGCACGAACGCAAATCAGATCGCGAGCCGCGATACAAAATTCGGTTTAGGTTTTATCCAGCAGCAAACTGGGACAGACTCGCAGAAGGGAACGCAGAACTGGACAAACCGGGTTTTCCTAGAAGGCCGGTAACCAATCAATTCCGTCAAGCATTCTAGACGCGCAAATTTGGCGGATCAGAGGGATTCGAACGGATCAATCTATGCTTTTCAGATCCGCTGGATTTCCTTTGGTCCGCCATACGCGTTTACGTGCGAACGTCGGGTTTCGATCAGTTAGCGGCGCATCTACTTGGGATTCGTTACAGTGCCGGTCGCAGTCGCCGTGATCTCCACTGTTGAACCGGAATCGATCTCGATCTTGTCTCGATTCTGACTCAGGACGCTGCCCGCCGTACTGGTGGAATTCGTCGCCGGGTCAGGTGGCACGCCGGAGATCGCGCCGATAACGGCGCCGAGAATACCACCAGGCTTCTTCGGCTGCGTTCCCGTTTTGGCCGGCTGGTTCGTTACGGTAACGGCATCGCCAAAGACGGCTTCAACCGAGTCGATATTCCCAGCAAACCGGTAGGTCTGACCGTGCGGAAGGCGAATAGTTTCGAAGACAAGAAGCACTCGAGACCGACCTGACACCTTGCTGGCCGCGTCCTCCGGTACAATGCGGCCGCCGATCACCGCTCCCTTGTACCGGCCAATCGTTGTTACCTCCATCGTGAACTGTTGAGCGCTCGCATCCGTGATCGCACTCCGTAGTTCCGCACTCAATTTGCTACCAGTCGGCACAACGAACGAATCGTTTACCGTCGACGATACAGGCGCGGTGTTGTTGCTGACGGTATTAGTCGCGACGTCCCAGCGTGGCATTCTATCGATCTTGTCGTAGACGCTCGATACCGTAATGGTGTTGCTGCTGTTATCAAGATATACGCGTCTCGTCATCTTCATCCGACGATCCGCTACCGGCAAGAACGTGAGATAAAAATCGCTCGAGCGTTCACCTTGATAATTTATGATCAATCCGTCCTGGTCGGCAGTTGCGGTCGTTGTGACGGTTCGACCGCGCTCATTAGTTTCCGACCGGGCGACGCCATCAGCCTGAAATGTCACTTGCGACTGGATGCTCGACGCGAGACTGATGCTCGTACCTTTCTTCTCTATCGCGATGACACCCGGCGAGGTCAAACGCTGTTCGAGACGTCGTCTATAATTTTCTCGTGCTCCCGCCGGAGTGGCTCCGAGCGCCTTATCGATCGCGGCCTTTGTATCTTCGCTCAAACTCGTATTGAGCCGGTAGGTTCCGGTCAACCTCGGATCGAAGTTTCGCATATCGAGACCGGTGTCGGATGTCCCGGTGTCCGAGGGCAATTTCTGGTTCCAGTTCCAACTTACGTTGTAATAGGTGGCAAGCGTGTTGAGGTCGGCTTTCAGGTTGCGCCACTGGGCCTGCGTCTGCGGGCTCAACCGGTTGGTGGTCATGAATTGATCGATGTAAGTCGCACGTGTCAACACTTCGGTCGTATCCGCACTCGTCGACTCGCTACGTTCAAATCGCTGCAACAACTGGCGCTGTGCGGTTTCTAACCTGCCGATGTAATCCGAGATTGCGGCGCCCGGCCTGTTAGCCGTCGTGTCCGTCTTGAGTGCCGTGTCCATCTGACTCTTGTAGTTATTTGTTTTCAACTCAAGACGCGATAGCAGTGTGCGGACCTGACTCGCAGGCACCGTATGCGAGCCCGTTGAGGTGGGACTCGTTTCTACGGGATCGTCGAACGGAGAGGTTTGCTGGTTCCAGTCCCAGTTTAATCCGTTAGCGGTAGCCAGCGAAGTGAAATCTGTCTTGAGACTTCGCCATTGCGACTGGATCGAAGGCGTAACGCGGTTTCGGACAACATGCTGTTCGATCATGGTCGCTTTTGTCAGGGCCTGCCGGAGGTCGTCAGCGATCGGGCTCCGATTGCCTAGAGTCGAATGCAGTTTGGTAACGCTTTCGGTAAGGGTCGAAAGGTCTGCTCCTAATTGGTTGGCCGAGGCCTGGTTGGAGTTTCTCTCGGCGACGCGTTGGGCCTCGTCTTTTAGAACGTCGAGTTTTGTTTCAATCCTGATCAAGAGGGTTTCAGTCTGCCGCCTGCTGGTAGGTGCGGGTGTGGCCTGCGTGAATGCGTACTGGGAAGCTGACACGACTACGGTGAGGAGACCTAAAATCGCTACTAAGACTAACTTAACTTTCATATTGTCCCTCCTAGAAAAAGTCCTTGGGGTGCAATGACGTGGCGCGGATAACTATGGGCAGTGACCATGCTACCAAAGAAAGCGTTCTATGTTGAGACCGAAACTGGTCAGCCCCAGCGGAACTGATGTTTCCGGTGGTCTCCTTGACATCGCGCCCTCCGTTTCGTAGCATGGCAATTCGCTTCTTGGTCGAAAGAAGCGTTGTTTTTTTGATAATTAGTGTGGGTGCGGCGTGTCGATGAGTGTAAGATAGACAAAGTTTTGGGCACGTACGTCAATTGGTAGACAGCCTCCCTTACAAGGAGGAAGTTAGGGGTTCGAGTCCCTTCGTGCCCACCACTCTTGCGGAGTCGTAGTTCAGTTGGTTAGAACGCCAGCCTGTCACGTTGGAGGTCGCGGGTTCGAGTCCCGTCGGCTCCGCCATTTAAGTTAGAAATAAGGTCGTCTGAAAGGACGGCCTTTTTCTTTATATCGCACGCCTTTTTGACGCTAGTCCTGTGTGCGTTGGGGCGGAAGTCCGAATGTAATACGACGCTTCATCCCTTCTCCCTCTTATTCAAAAACAGCAGATAACCTGCGATGGTGAACACTACAAAAAACAATATCGCCATTACGTGGATGTTCACATCGGGCAGGACCGCCCGTGTTTGAGTGGCATCCTTCAGGTAGTTGAACATAGTGTAAGTGTAGGGGATCAGGTAGCCGAACTTCCACGAGAGTGCACCAAGGGAGCCCGCCCAAAAAAGAAAGCCAAGCCCGACGGGAATAAGAAAATTGGAGTAACGCAGACTAATGAGATACTGAAGAGCGACGATCGGCAGGCAGTCGACAAAGTACAACAAATTCTCTTTTAAGAAGAACTCATACGGGAGCGGCTGCACGGGGAAGGGAGTTCCGCTCACCAACAGGTATGGCACCACCGCTGAGAGATAGATGCCGACATTGAACAGCACAAAGAATTGCAGCATCAACAGCACGATCACA
>DATEOJ010000156.1:0-16807 GCA_035274235.1 Pyrinomonadaceae bacterium | reverse complement strand
GCCAATAACTACGAAGTCGGTTTCTAATCCCACTAAAACAGAACTTTAGCAGAGAGCCTTGCCGATCCAAAAAAAGTAGGTTGACAACCTACGAAGAACTTCGTAGACTGCCCTACGAAGTTCTTCGTAGATTGTATGACTAAGCCAGCACAACCGACACCCGCCGAACTCGAGATACTCGACGTACTTTGGGACCGCGGCACCGCGACCGTTCGAGAGGTTCATGACGTAATCAGCCAGAACCGGTCGACGACGTACACGACGATCTTAAAGCTGATGCAGATAATGCATGAGAAAGATCTCGTCGAGCGCGATCAGTCAGGAAAGGCCCACATCTATCAACCAAAGCATTCGCAGCAGCACACACAGACGAAGCTTGTCGGGAGCTTACTCGACAAAGCGTTCCGCGGATCTGCGTTGAGTTTGGTGCAGCACGTTCTTGAAACTAAACCGACGACGAAAGAGGAGTTGGATGCGATCAGGCGAATGATCGATGAAGCCGAGGCAAAGGGAGGCAGACGATGAACATGGAAATTTTCACCGGATCGAAGCTCGCGATGGATCTTGGCTGGACGTTGATCCATTCGCTCTGGCAGATCGCACTTGTCGCGGCATGTTTGCTTCTCGCGTTGCGCGTTCTTCGAGATTCTTCCCCACAAGTGCGCTATCTCGCATCGGTGAGCGCTCTTGGTATTTCACTTATCCTTCCCGTCCTGACATTCATTCAAACTGCGACGCAACCCGCGTCGGGAAATTCCTTCGCAGCGGCGCGTGTTCAGGACTTTCAACGACCGGAGCTGGAGCAGTTCAAGTCAGTCGATGCCGGCGATGTGAACGCGACGACCGCGGGGACGAGTAACGATCAGTCGTCGCGAGGTTTCATTGCAGGCGCGACCGCCGTGCTTGAGCGATACATCTCGGACTTTGCTCCCCTGATAGCCGGGCTTTGGTTGCTCGGCGTCGCGTTCTTCTCCGTTCGCCTCGGCGGCGGATTCTCGCAGCTCCGGCGCTTCAGAACGAAATCAGCGACAGATGTCGATCCGGGTTGGCAGAAGGAGTTTTCGAGAATTTGCTCACTCGTCGGAGGAACTCATACGGTTCGGATCCTTCAGTCGACGCTTGTCGAAACCCCGATCGCGATCGGAGTTTTCAAACCGGTGGTGTTAGTGCCGGCGGCTCTATTTTTCCAGATCCATCCACGCGAACTCGAGACCATCATTGCCCACGAACTAATTCACATCCGACGTTACGATCCGCTCGTCAACGTCGTGCAATGCATGATCGAAACCGTTCTCTTCTATCATCCCGCGACATGGTGGATCTCGTCGCAAGTTCGACGCGAGCGCGAGTTTGCCGCGGACGCCGCAGTGTTGGAGATCTTTGAGGATTCCCACGTCACATACGCGAGAGCTCTCGCGAATCTTGAGGAAATTCGTTTACGGACGAATCAACAGATGCCGCGCTATGCAACGGCGGCCAACGGAGGTAATTTCATGCAGCGAATTCAGAGGATTCTAAAAATAAAAACCGAAGTGAGTAGAGCCAATTCCGCTTGGACGGCAGGTCTGGCTTTCTTTCTCACCTCGGCCTTTTTGCTAGCGATATTTTCTTTTACTTCATCCGACCTTGTCAACGCTCAGTCGCGAACCGGTAGTAAGAAACTGGCTGTCGGATTTGTCGGGATACCACCGGTCGATCGTTCAGCGAATCCGCCGAAGGATTCCGACGCAACGACCCGTCTTCTTATTCAGGAATTGAAAGAGCACAAAGTGCCGGCGACCGGATTCTTGACGGGCAACATGGTCTCGGACGGTGAAAAGCTCTTCCCTGTTCGGGCGAACATGGCGCGTATGTGGCGCGATGCCGGTTTCGAGGTGGGGCTCGGTGGATTCAAGCACGTCTGGCTGTATCACACGCCGGTCGATGAATACATTGCCAACATCGAGAAGAACGAAGCGGTCGCGAAACAAGTCCTGGGAGACGGGACAACGCTAAGACACTTCAGCTATCCGTTTCTAAATACCGGCAAGAGCGCGGAGGACAAGGCTCGCGTCGAGTCATGGCTCGCATCGCACGGCTTGTCTTCGGTGAAGTATACGTTCGACAACAGCGAGTGGATGTATTCCTGGGCCTACGACATGGCTCGGAACGACAACGACGTGAACACCATGAAAGAAATACGCGAAGCGTACCTCGCGTACATGAGTAAGATGTTCGATCACTACGAAGCTTACTCGACTGAGATGTTTGGCAGAGACATTCCGCAGACTCTAGTGTTGACGTCGAGTCGCCTGGTGACCGACACCGCCGACGACTTTTTCGGCATGGCTATTAAACGCGGCTACTCTTTCGTGACGATCGACGAAGCTCAAAGCGACGAAGCGTATCGAACGAAAGAGAACTTCGTCGGCGATGCGGGCATTTCGTGGTTCGAGAGATGGGCGATGGCGAAAGGAACAAAACTTCGAGCGGAACCCGAAGTCGATACCGGCGTCCAAAAGCTTTGGAAAGACAAACAAGTCGCGGCTAAGAAATAGTACGGGGGTCGCCAACGGGGACCTCTCTCATTATGAAATTAGTAATTAGCTCATTAGCAATTACACGGAGGATCGTCTTCAAACTCGTCCGTGTAATTACTAATGAGCTAATTACTAATTTTGTAATGTTCTATCCTGCGGACTGTGAGCTCTCCTTAAAATCAGTCGCGTCGAACAAACCCGAGTACGCCCCCTTTCGCAGATTGATGCCGTATTCTACATACGCCTTCAGCGCAGACAGAAACTGCGACCAGCCCATGCAGTTCATGTATGAACGATCTAGTTCTTCCTGGCTCTCTTCCCAGCCGCTCTCACTGATCTTCACCAAAGTCTCCGACGGACCGGTCTGCTCGAATTCAAACTTAACCTGAGTCTGGCGTCCTTTCGAACCTTCCCATTCAAACTCGATCAACTCTTCGGGGATAGACTTCAAGACGTTCACCGGGAACGGCGGGATCGGTTTGCCGGGAGTATCTTCAAACGACCAGTGAACCGTGGTCCCCTCATCGAGCGGAGCACTCGCACCGCCGTTGGTAAAATATCCGCTCAGTTTTTCCGGATTGTAGACCGCTTCGAAAACTTCCGCGATCGGTTTTTGGATCTTCGTCACGACAGTAAACTTCAATTCCATAATTTCTCCTTCGTGAAAACCCTCACTTCAAAATAAAAAATGCCCGCTGGGAAGCGGGCATCTTCGTTCACAACTAGTGTCTACTATGCACCGGGGACTTTCAACTCTTGCCCGGGGAAGATCTTGTCCGGGTCATCAAGGATATCGCGGTTCGCTTCGAAAAGCTGCTTCCACGTTACGCCATACTTCGCTCCGATCTTCGTCAGGTTGTCGCCCGAAACGACGGTATAAGTATGGCCACCTCCGCCCGCCGCCGCACCGGCAACTTGCACGTTCAGTATCAAATCGCCAGCCCGATAGTCGGGATCGATCCGATTGTATTCGTCCCAAAGCGCCTGCTTCGCTTCTTCGCTCGGGGCATTTCCGTTGATGTGAAGAACTCCGTCGCCTTCGCTCAACTCATAACTCGTTCCGTTCTGATTCGCCAGTTCGAGTATCGATTGATATTTTTCCTGTAAAGACATCGCTCGTTCCTCCTTGTCCTACTTTCCTTTCTGAAGTTGGTTGTTGAGTTTGCCGGCACCTGATTCGTTCACGACTTTAATGCACTCCGCGAACTTGGCTTCCGGGACCGTACCGGTTAGCGTCACGCCACCAGATTCGACCTTCGCGATCGCCCCGGTGCATCCCGCCTTCTTCAACATCTCATCAACCTTACCTTGCAGCATCGGATCGGCCGGAGCTGGAGCTGGTGTCGGCAATGGTTTGAGCGTAACGCGGCTTGCGTCGACGGATTTCACTCCGTCAACGGACTTCGCCGACGCTTCGGCCTTATTCTTTACGGTTATGTCTGCAGCCTCGCCCGTGAGTGTAACGACACCGCCGCTAACAGCCGCAGTCACACCGGAGACATTGTCTGCGGCAAGCTTAGCGGCAACGGCCTTCTGAATATCGGCGTCGCTCTTTCCACACGCGGCCGCCAGAAGAGTGACGGCGAACACAATAAACACAAGAGATCTTAATTTCATCTTCCCTCCCTGATGCATGACCCAAGCCGCCGGTGGGTAAAGGCGACCAACAACAGTCGGTTGCGTATCGATCAACGCGGTCGACCTAAATCTATGTTTGAAGTCAATAGTGTGTGTTATCCGCCGAAGAATTTCAATCGAAACTTTTCTTACGAAAAGATTTCCTCGGCGATTTGCCGTGCGACTTCGAAGGAATTGAACTCCGGACGAATGATGAAATGCCAGTCGGCGAGGGCGTAGATCTTCTGGCGTTCGTCAAACAGTTTTTGAGCGGCTTCTTTGTCTCGGGCGAGTGGACGCTCTTTTTTCGAACGGCGAATATTTTGCCAGCAGTGTTGAAACGACGATTCCAACCAGACGCTCGTCAAGCCGGCGTCTTTGAGCATTTTTCTATTCTTTTTCTCAGTCCAGGCTCCTCCGCCCAGCGATACGATCTGAGCCTCTCCGTTCTTAAGAAGATCGGCGAGGTTTCGTGTCTCGATGTCGCGATAGACTTCCAGACCGTCGGCGTCGATTATTTCGTGGATCTGCCGCTTTTCGGCTTCTTCAATATACGAATCGAGATCAACTCGCGAACAGCCAAGCAGACTCGAGAGGTGCCGCGCAACGCTCGACTTCCCGACTCCCATAAATCCGGTCAAGGCTACACGCGTACCGTTATTCGTATATGACAACGCTCTTGAGGACATCAAAAAATTCGGGAAATGAAACGCCGGCGCATTCGGCGCCTTCGATCTTAGTCTCGCTTTCCGCCATCAGACCGGCCACCGCAAACGCCATCGCGATCCGATGATCGTCAAACGAATCGATGCGTGCACCGTTCAGGGCGGAACGCTCGACTCGAAACCCATCGTCGAACTCTTCCACGACCGCACCCATACGCCGAAGATTTTCAACTACGGCCGCGATGCGGTCCGTTTCTTTTACACGTAACTCCGATGCGTCGCGAACCTCGAGTCCGCCTTCTATCTGAGTCCCGAAGATCGCGAGGATCGGTATCTCATCGATAATGTTCGCGATAACTTCGCCGCGAACTAGATTAGTCTCGGCGGGACGAAGTTTCCCAGCTATTCGAATGCGACCGACCGGCTCATTGTTTACTTCTTCCGCGTTCGAGATCTCGATATCAGCACCGAGTCGGCGAAGAGTATCGACGATTCCCGACCGCGTCGGGTTAAGCCCGACGGTGTCCATCGAAACATCCGATCCCGAAAGACAGGCGGCAGCCACCATGAAGAACGCCGATGCCGAAATGTCACCCGGCACTTGAAGGTCCCGATCGCCTGGTCTCAACTTGGAGCCACCTCGGACCGATATCCGATTACCGCTCCGCTTTACGTCAACACCAAACCATTTCAGCATTCGCTCAGTGTGATCGCGGGTCTCGACCGGTTCGATCACCGTCGTCTCGCCATCTGCATTTAGCCCGGCAAGCAAGACGCATGACTTGATCTGCGCCGAAGCGACTGGCAGTTCGTAGTCGATCCCTCGCAAGCGGCCACTACCATGAATCCGAAGCGGGGCCTTGCCATCGTTCGATTCAACTACGGCTCCCATCTGCTGGAGGGGGTCGATGATCCGTCGCATCGGTCGTCGACGCAACGAGGCGTCCCCGGTAAGAACCGTGTCGAACGGCTGCCCTGAAAGGATACCGGCGATGAGCCTGATCGTCGTTCCGCTGTTTCCGCAATCGAGGTCAGCTGTTGCCTCGCGAAATCCCGCCTGCCCCACGCCCCGGACTACGACCCGACTGCCCGCCTGCTCGATTTCTACGCCAAGCTGTCGAAGGCACTCCAGAGTTGAACGGCAATCGACGCTCGTCGCGTAATTCACGATACGCGTCTCCCCTTCGGCTAGCGCGGACATCATTGCCGCCCGGTGTGATATCGACTTGTCACCTGGCAAGCCGACTTCGCCTTTGAGGCATTTTGCTGGTCGGATGAGCATCTCGAAATATTCTAGACCGCTGGCGGCGGTTTGTCTTGACAGCACCGCCGTAAGCCTTTAACTTACAGACACAACGCTGTGAACGAAGTACAGGAACTTAAGTTGCCGAGCCGCATCGAATCGGTCGACGTGGCGGCAATCAAGGCGGACGAATTCGCAAAGGAACAGGGTCTCGGAGACGACTTTGTTTCGGCGATCGATCTCGCCATTCGTGAATCGGTCGCAAACGCGGTCAAGCACGGAAACAAGTACGCCGACGAGAAAACGGTCGATCTCACGCTCGCCCGCACAGACGAAGGCTTTGAAATAACTGTTCGCGATTACGGCACGGGCTTCGCGGTGAATGACATTCCCGATCCGACGAATCCAGAGAATCTCCTAAAAGCGTCTGGCCGTGGCATCCTGTTCATGCGGTCCTTTATGGATGTCGTCGAGTGGTCTAATCACGCCGACGGCGGCACGGTCGTCAAAATGATCAAGCGGCAATAAATACTTGTAGACTCGTAGACTTTGCCTTGAGCATGGTCTAGAATCTGCTATCAAACTATTAGTAAACGAGGAGAACAAAATGGCGGATATCACTATTTCTGAACGTCAGGCCGGGGATGTAACAATTCTCGATCTTGACGGCAAGGTCACGATCGGCGAGGGGAGCGTTGCACTTCGCAGTGCCATTCGTCGATTGCTCGGCGAAGGCAAAAACAAGATCCTTCTCAACCTTGCGGGCGTCGGGTACATCGATTCGAGCGGCATTGGCGAGCTTGTTTCCAGCTTTACCGCGGTCAACAAGGAAGGCGGAACTCTAAAGCTTCTCAAGCTGACGCAGAAGATCCAGGATCTGTTGGCGATCACAAAGCTCCTGACGGTCTTTGACGTGTTCGACGACGAAGCCTCGGCCCTCAGCAGCTACAACTAGGATTCGGGCCGGAGTATCCGGCATTTTTGAAACAGCCGTAAGGGGCTGCCCGAAAAGGCAGCCTCTTTTAGTTGCTTCATTTAAGGATTCGATCATATCGGCGGTTTTGTACAAGCATCCCCGTTTAGCTAAAATTCATCACTTAATCGGGCAAGAAACGCAACAGCTCGTAGAGAGATTCCCTTCGAGAGTTTCCTTAGATTTCTTTATTAGCGGTGAGTGTTTCTTGCCCAAGTTCCTTCCGCATAAAAGATCGTCTTAATGAGAAAGTTATTTTTAGTTCTGGTGTTGTTCGACTTTGCCGGCCTCGCTGCGGCGCAGAATGTTCCGACCGGCTTCGACCTGTCGAACTACGGAGTAAGGATCGAGCCTGATCAGCGGGTGATGATAGTCCTCGCCGCGCTGGACGCCGCTCGTACGACAAACGAGGCGAATGAGAGCGTTCCCGTCTTAAACCCGAAGTTGTCGCCGGAGGGCGAGAAGTTTCGAGAACAGCTGAGGAGCGATATGGCGATGCTCAGCCCCGATCTGCGGCTAAAGATCTCGAACTTCGTCCTCTTTCATAAAAAGCGTTACCCGCAGGCCACCGACGCGGAGATCATTGGATCTTTCGTGGCAATGGCGTACTCGCTCGGACCGCTTCCCGACTTGGCCGACCCGATCGTCACAAGCGATCTTCCGGGAAATCTGCTGGACGTTCTCGACTTCGCTCCGCTTGTCCGCGACTTCTATAGAAAATCCAGCTTCAGCACCAACGTCGCTGACTACACGAAGAATTATTTGAAAGTGTCAGATGGCCAGCTTCGCGGTTCGTCGCGAGAAATGGTGAGCGAGCTGTTGGACTATCTCCACACGCGGCCGCAACTCTTCTTTGACGAGAAGGTAAAGACGCAGACGCAGAAGTCGGGTAGTAAGTCGACCGTTCTTAACAAGACCGAGATCCGAATGCGCGAACGAAAGTTTACGATCGTTCCCGAGATGCTCGCTCCAGCCGGCAACGTGATCTTCCTTAATGTTAAGGACGACTACATCGCGCTCGTCCCGCCCGATACTGATGTGACTTTTTCTGAAGTCAGACGCGGGTTCCTGCAGTTCGTCATCGATCCGATCGTGTTGAACAGCTCGAAGGATATTGCGACTGTGCGTGACAGCATCAAGGGCCTCATCGACGAACGTCGAAAGGTCGATGCAAAAGTTTCGCCCGATGTTTTCCTGACCATCTCTAAATCGCTTGTTGCCGCCATCGATGCGAAGCAAGCGGAGAATTTGAAACGGGCGGTGTCTATGGAACAGAGTCGACGCCGTATCGATCAGGCAAAGACGGCCGAGGAAAAGAAAGCGATCGCGGATGACCTACAAAAGTATCATGCGGGGCTTGCAGATGAGACCGTGTTGCAGCTCTCCGAAGCTTACGAGAACGGATCACTTCTGGCGTTCTACTTTGCCGATCAGCTCAAAGGTGTCGAGGATTCGGGATTTGATATTGCGTCGTCTATGCGGGAGATGATCCTGTCGTTCGATCCGGCGAAAGAAACCGGGCGCTACGCGTCGTTTGCCGACGCACGGAAGCGAGCGATCGCGGCACGCGAAGAACGCAAGAAGAAACCTGCCTCGACGGTGGTCACGGTTAGTCCGGTAACAGCGAAGCTTGTCGATATCCAGAAGCTCATTGACGCAAAGAACTACGCGCAGGCCGGAACCGAGCTAAAGACCCTGCTTGACCAGAATCCTGACGAACCGAGGGTCTATTACAACGTCGGTCGTGTTGCAAGCCTTATGGCCGGTCCGATCGAAGATCCCGCGCAACAGAAGGCAAAGCTTTATGAAGCGAAGGTTGCTTACGAGAACGTCGTTCGGATCTCGATGAAACAGAAGGTCGACCCGGCGTTGCTCTCGCTTTCGTACGTCGCTCTCGCCAAGATCTACGAGTTCTACGACGACAACACATACGCCATCGGGATCTATGACAAGGCAATTCAGATCGGCAACGTGACCGGCGGTGCATACGGGGAAGCGTTGGCATCGAAGCAGCGGCTGATAAAGGATCAGTAGGAGGTTGTAGTTTCTAGTTCCTGTTCTTGGTTCCTGGCTCGTAGTTCCTAGTTCCTGATTCTGCGTTTTACTTTTTACTTTTTACTTTTTACTTCTTACTTTCCAGCCCGCGTTTACGCGGCTCTTTTTTTATTTAACAATATCTTCAAATGACTACAACTCCGTCTGAAGACGGGACACAAAACGAAGGCGGTACTCAAAAACAATTCCGTAGCGGGTATGTCGCATTTATTGGTCGCCCCAACGCCGGTAAGTCGACCTTGTTGAATTATCTCGTGGGCGAGAAGATCGCGGCGGTCTCAAACAAACCTCAGACCACGCGTCATCGCATTCAGGGCATCGTCACGAATGGCGAAGGTCAGATAGTTTTTGTCGATACGCCCGGCGTACACAAGCCCGGATACCTTCTCAATCGCCGGATGATGGCGGCGGTGCATGATGCGATACTCTCGGTCGATCTCGTCGTCCTCCTCCGCGACGCGAATGTCTCGACCGGAAACGGCGATCGGTTCGTACTTGACCTCGTCAAAGAATCCGGCAAACCGGCGATCGTTGTGCTGAACAAGATCGATAAGGTCAAAGACAAGAACGCGCTTTTGCCGCTGATCGAGTTCTACTCCAAGGAATACGACTTCGCCGAGATCGTTCCCATTTCCGCGTTGAAGGGCCAAGCCGTCGACAATCTTCTCTCGCAGATCGTCAAACATCTTCCCGAAGGCGAACCGATTTTCGGCGAGGACGAGATGACGGACCAGCCGATGCGAACCATCGTCGCCGAAATGGTCCGCGAAAAGATCCTCGCATCCACGGGCGAGGAGATCCCGTATGTGACTGCCGTCGTCACCGAACGCTGGGATGACACCGATCCGGCGCAGCCGAAGATCTACTGCGCGATATATGTCGAACGCGACTCGCAAAAAGGGATCATCATCGGTAAGGGCGGTGCCAAACTCAAGAAGATCGGCAGCGATGCACGGGCCGATATCGAGAAACTTCTCGGCACTCATGTGTATCTCCAACTGTTCGTGAAGGTCGTCGCCGACTGGCGGAATCAGGCAAGAGAGTTGGACGAGATCGGAGTTCGGGAATAATGAACGAAGCGATATCCTGGTATTCGATCTCCGTCACCGTCGCTCCCGAAGCTAGCGAGGCCGTCGAGTCAGCATTCAATGCGCTCGAGTCGCTCGGCACCGAAATAAATCACCTTCGAAAAAAGAATGCGGAGTCGGTAACCGTCGTCGGATACTTCAACGATCTGCCTGACGAGGAGACAGTCGGCGACGAGCTCCAATACGCGCTTCGCTCCTACGGATTCACGAACGAGACGATACTTCAGATCGAACGTCAGACGGTCGAAGATGCTGACTGGCTCGCCGAGTGGAAAAAGCATTGGAAACCGACCGAAACCGCCGGCTTCGTTATCGCGCCGCCCTGGTTCGATGTAACTGACGATTCGAAGATCGTGATCCGAATCGAGCCAAACATGGCATTCGGAACCGGCACGCACGAAACGACTCGACTGTGTCTGACTGCCATTGAAGAGCACTACGTGCCGGGCGATAGCTTTCTGGATGTCGGTACTGGGACGGGGATACTCGCGATCGCCGCGGCGAAGAAGAATTCCAATTTTGAGATTTCCAATTTGAAAGGAGAGCCGGGAGACCTACCTGCGAATCTCAAATCTGAAACGTCGGACCCGACTTTCAAATCTCAAATTTCAAATTTGAAATTATTCGGCTGTGACACCGATGTCGACTCGGTCATCATCGCTCGCGAAAACGCGGTCTTAAACGAGGTCGGCGGCTCGATCGAGTTTGCGGTCGGATCGATCGATGGCGATACCCCGCCGTTCGACTTCGTCTGCGCAAATCTCACGCTCGATGTGATCGGTCCTCTATTACACCTGCTCCTCGCGAAAGCGAGTAAGACTCTGGTCATGTCTGGAATATTGGTAGAACAGGAAGGCGAGATCGTAAGTGCGCTTCGTGAGGCCGGTATTTCGAGTTTTCAGATCGCCCGCGATGGTGACTGGATAAGCGTCGTCGTGAATTGTTGAGTACCGTCTAAGTGATGGCCGCGAGAGTCAGAACCGGGAGCGGTAGCGACCGGGTTTCCCGCGGACTCCCCTATTTATTTCCTTATCTTGAACCATGGCTCTCATTAACGGGTGACCCGGCCGCTACCGCTCCCGGTTCTGACCTATTGATCCTTCTTAGGCGGTGTCGCGATCGGAATGTCGCCGTCGTCGGTGACCGTGATCATCGGCCGGCGAGGTTTCGGACGCGACAATACTGCGGGGCGTAGCACCGGGGGAACCTTCGAACCGCCACCGAAACGATTCGGGGCTAGCGGTGCAACGCGTTTCAAGATCGTTCCCCCGCGACCACCGACCCACATGTTAGTACCGCCTTGAAATGCGATCGCCTGCAACACTTTGCCGGTGACGCTCGGCTGGTTTTCCCAAGTACGCCCGCCGTCGCTTGTGACGATCACGGTGCCCAGTTCTCCAACCGCGATTGCTTCATTCTTACCAAGAAACGTTACGCCATAAAGATTTGACTGGACCGGTGTTTCACTTGTCGACCATGAAAGTCCTCCGTCGAGCGTCCTCAATATAAGACCGTTCGAACCCACGGCGTAGCCGACCTTCTCGTCCAGAAAAGCAAGAGCGTTTATGTTCTCGCGTGCGTTCGTCTTGACCACCGCCCACGTGTACCCGCCGTCATCCGTGACAACAACCGTCCCCCGATCGCCGACCGCCACGCCGTGCTTCTCTGTAACGAACTTCACATCCTCAAGCCACGAACGCGTGCCCGATTCGACGACTTCCCAATACGCACCTCCGGTAGCCGTGCGAATGATCATCCCGTTGGCACCGACCGCAAACCCGAGCTTCTCGGTGACAAAGAACACTCCCAACAGGTCCTCAGTGATATTCGTGATCCCCTTGCCCCAACTCGCACCGCTGTTGATCGTGCGAATCACTGTGCCGCCGTCCCCGACGACCCAGCCCTTCTCATTGCCGAAGAAGTTCATCGCGTTGAGATTGGCGGTGACATCAGTGTGCACCGGAACCCACAAACGGCCCGCATCGTTCGTGATCCAGATCCGGCCGTTCGAACCGGCGGCGACACCGAGCTCATCGTCAAAGAACGTCAGATCGTTGACGTCCTCGCGTCCGCCTTCGGAAAGCCGCTGCCAACTGTAACCGCCGTCATCCGAACGCACGATCAAACCATTCTCCCCGACCGCCCATCCGGTGAAATTGTCGGCGAGATAGATCGACGCGAGACGCGGGTTCGTCCGGACGCTAAACGGGAGCCATGTCGTTCCACCGTCGCCGGTGAGCCACACTGTTCCATTCGAGTCCGCCATCGAACCGTTCTTTGAATCGGAAAACGACGCGCAAAGAAAATCGGCGCGTGTGTATGTCTTGGCTCTCGTCCAGGTTTCGCCGGCATCATCGGAGCGGGCGGCACAGCCGGTATAACCGACAGCGAAGATCGAGCGGGGTCCGAGAAAAGTAATGCCGGTGATTCGTGACGATCCGCACGGATTCGACTTCCGCCACGTCGCCCCACCGTCCTCCGTCGCGATCACGAGGCCGTTCACACCTGCCGCGACGACAGTTTGGGCATCGAGCAGCGCGACTTTCGAAAGATGTTCGTCGGTGCCGGACGACACGGGGTTCCATGTGAGACCGCCGTCCGTCGTCTTCAGGACGCGGCCGTATGTGCCACTCGCCCACCCGGTATCGCCTGCGAAGGCGACGGAGTAAAGATGATCCTTCGCATCGCTCTTTACCATCCGCCAGTCGCTCCCGCCGTTGTCGGTAGTAAAAATTCCCCCGCGTGCCCCGACGATGACCGCGTTTTTTTTGTCTTTTACAAAGACGGATGAAAGCGTGAGATCAAGCGGTAACGACTGTCGCTGCCAGGTGAAACCACCGTCCTGCGTACGAAGTATAGTGTTGTCCGCTCCGACGGCGAAGCCCGACAGTTTGTCCTTTGCGAAATGGATCGACGTTAGTGGATTGCCCTGCGGTAGCGGGTTTTGCCAGACCCAGCCGGCACCGCTTCGTAGTTGAGCTGAGGCTCCTGAAGCGAGCAGGAAGATTGTCACCGCAGAGACGCAGAGACGCAGAGGAAGAGATATTGTTAATCTCCCTCGAAGCTTTTCCTCTGAAACTACCCTTACCATTCTCACTCTGCGTCTCTGCGTCTCTGCGGTTAACGTCGCTCGCGACGGCTAAAGCTCTTGTACACCGAGTTCTGCGACCAGCTCGTCCAACATCTCCGCATCGACTTCACCCGCTCCCGCGATCTTTCGCGCGGCTTTGTCGGCGACTTCCTGGACCTCATGTCCCGCGTGCCCCTTGATCCAGTTCCAATCGACCTCGTGTTTGGATGCCGCTTTGTCGAGGCGTGCCCACCATTCGTGATTCGTTTTCTTACGAAAGTTACCGAGCATCGTCTCCACTACATACCGCGAATCGCTCAGCAATTTCACTTTGCACGGCTCTTTGAGATTCGCGAGACCGATCGTCGCTGCTGCGATCTCGGCCTGCTGGTTAGTTGCATTACCGAGATACTCGCCAACCGCACGCCAGTAGCCCTTGAAGCCAAGTACCGCAACCGCCGCGGCACGTGTCTCCCCTCGACCATTCCCCAGACTCGATCCATCACAAACGATGGTGACATTTTTCATGTAACTAATACGATACAGGGTCGTGTGCTTTCGTGTGAGTTCATGGTTCCAGTCCGTTATAGCCAAACTGGGGCCGCTAACACACACGAAAGCACACGAACCTAAATCAACGACGCCTGTGCTTCCGCCGCTTCTTCCGGCTTCATCTCTCCACGCTCGACCGTCACAACATTATCCACATAACCCTCGAACGTGTCGTCGTGTGAGATAACGAACAGCTGATCGAAATGTTTTATTTGTGAGAGCTGCTGGGCAAGATTCTCCCGACGCTCGGCGTCCATGTTTGTCGTCGGCTCGTCGAAGAATGCGAGACGGATATCCGTCAGTTGTTTGAGCAACGCCAGCCGCACAGAGATCGCCGCCGCCATCTGCTCACCGCCGGACATACTCGAGAACGGACGTTCATAACCGCCCTCTTCGAGAACGATCCCATAGTCCTCGGCCCACTTCAGCGTGTGCTCAGCGTTACCCGTGATCTCGCGAAACATTTGGTTCGCCTCGGCCGAGACATGATACACGTAGTTTCTCGCGACAAGCGGGGCTGCTTCCTTAAGCGTGTCACGAATGAACGTCGTCAACTCGCTCATCTTCTCGAGTCGATCTCGTTCCCGAAACTCCTCCTTGAGCGAATCGCGGATCGCACTGAGCCGGGCAAGCTCGGCCGACAGGTGTACTTCACGACGACGAGAAGCATCGAGCATCGCGTTCAACTCGGCTTCCTTCTTTTGCAGCCCGACCAAGGCCGCTCGTGCGGCAACGTGTTTGTCGCGGTCGTATGCGCGTTCGGCAGCGGCGAACATCTCTTGGGCCTCGGCGACGAGTTTCTCAACCGAAACGATCTCCGCTTCGGCCGTCGCTAAAAGCGTTTCGCGTTCCGTGATCAGTGACGCCATCGATTCGTTGACGAGATAGGTTCGATTGGCATCCGACGTCGTGTCGCGAATCGCGATCTGTTCGGCCCATTGCTCGTCAAGCTCGTGATGAAGCTCGAGCTGTTCGATAAGGATCTGCCGGTCGCTCTCGAGACGTTCGAGATTACTCTCGATCTCGGTCAGCTTTCTTCGGATCTCCTGTTCCCGTTGGGCGTCGGCCTCAAGAAGACCGATCTTCCCTTTCGGATTATCGAGAGCTCTGAGAGAAGCTTCCGCCTTCGTGAGTTCGCCTTCGAGACCCGGCAAAGTATCCAGCTGCTTCTGGAGCGCCTCGCGGTCTTCCCTAAAACGGGTGCCTTCGTCCTTGAGCTCCTTCTCACGCGACTGAAGCATCGAGAGCTGACCAAGAAACTTCTCTGCCTCGCGGGACATCTTCAACTCGATCGCGATCTGTCCGTGTTCTGTCTCGAGCACTGCGATGCGGGTACGCAACTCGGTGAACTGGCTCGTCACAAAATCGTCGAGGGTTTCACCTTCTTTTAGGTTGAGGCATTTCTGCGAAAGGATCGGGCAGAGACCGTCCTTGATCTCTTTTTGAAATCGTTCGTCGCGTTCGAGAGCGGCGTTGAGCGAGGCGAGTTCGCGGACAAGCTCGGCGTCGCGTTTCTCAAGGGTCGCCAGACCGTTCACGCGCTCGGTCAGCGATGTCGCATCAGCCAGTTGCTTGCTGTTGTCTCGATAATTCTCGCGAAGGCGTTCGAGCCTTTCGTCGATCCGTTTGATCTGATCGCCGATCGCGCGTGCGCGGGCCGCCGCGTCACGAAGTTTTGCAACCTCGGTTTCGAGACGCTCCTGGGTCTCGGCATTTCGCTTTAGTTCGGCGATCGTAGCCTTAGCTTTCGTCGCACGTTCGAGACCTTCCTGCGAATACTTTTGTTCCGAACGAACATTCACCAGCGCTCCGTCGACCTTTGCCAGATCCGATCTCAACTTCTCGCGTTGGGTCCGCTCCCTCTCCAATTCCTTTATGCGAAGCACTGCGGCGGAGTGTCGTTCAAATTCTGATCTAACTTCAGCGAGCTTCGACGCCGCGGCCCGCGACTGTCCGAGCAGTAGCTGCTGTTGCGTACGAACCACGTGAAGCTTCGCCTGCTCCGCTTTGTGCGTTTCAAGAGTTGCTCTCGTCGTCGCAAGCTCCGTCTCTGCCTTTTCGAACGCTTCTAGTTCGGCGACACGTTCCGTGCTCGCGGTAGTCGCCTGACCAAGCTGCTCGGTGAGATCGGTCAACTCGGCGACGACTGTCCGGTATTCTTCATCGACCGTATCCAACCGTGCGATCTCACCTTCCGCACGAGCGATCCGCTCGCGGACCGTCGCCGTCTGGTTATCGATGTAGCGAGCGGTCTTGAGTAATTCCTCCGCACCGCGACGATACTCTTCGACCTTGAGGAGCTTATCGAATGCACGCTTACGCTCGGCCGCGGTTTCTAGAAACACGGCCGTGAAGGTTCCCTGCGGGACGCCGATCGCGCGTCGGAAAAGCGAGTCGAGATCGGTTCCCGGCTCGACACCGAGATGCTGCCAGAGAAAACGCGAAACCTCTTCTTTCTTATCCGCGAGGCGTCTCTTTAGCTGTGGATCGTAGACGTTATACCCGGTTCCGGTGTCGCGGTAGACAGTGTACGGACGCTCGTCGAGGCTGCTCTCGAAGGTCACCCGAACGACGCCGCGTTTCGCACCACGTCGTAGAAATTCTTCCTTTTTGTAATCGAGCACATCGAACAGCGTCCACCCGACCGCCTCGATAAGAGTGGTCTTTCCGGCCCCGTTCTCGCCGGTGATGGCGGTCGTCCCGCGAGGAAAATCGAATGAGGTCTCGACATGAGATTTGATGTTCTCAAGCTCGATTCGCGTAATGTGCATCCACTTTGAATTCTAAAGGAGAACCATTCGGAGCGGAAGACGGGAGACGAGACAGGAGACGGGAGACGGGAGACGGGAGACAGGAGACGGGAAACAGGAGACGGGAGACAGGAGACGGGAGACGGGAGACGAGACAGGAGACGGGCTCCTGTCTCTTGTCTCTTGTCTCTTGTCTCTTGTCTCTTGTCTCTTGTCTCTTGTCTCTTGTCTCTTGTCTCTTGTCTCTTGTCTCTTGTCTCTTGTCTCTTGTCTCT
>DATEOJ010000155.1:0-2619 GCA_035274235.1 Pyrinomonadaceae bacterium | reverse complement strand
TTCACTCGCTACGCGAGTTCCGGATTTTGAGCCTCAGCTCGAATAACCGACCATCCCAAACTTTTTCCCGCCAGGCGACGTAAAACAAACGGCCCGGAAATCGGGCCTCGAAACTTTAATAGGCACGTTATTCGAAATATTCTTATCACATGGCAATGTCAAAAACATCGAAGGTACTACTCGGCATCGGCGCGGTCCTGGTAGTTATCCTCATCGTCGGCGTGATCGGCGTCATGCTCGTCGCCGAATCGTTTAGCAAACCGACTGTTCCCGAAAACAGTGTTCTCGTTCTGAGCGTTGCGGGTGATCTCCCCGACTATGTTCCGGAAGACCAGTTCGCCAAGGCGCTTGGTATTCGTCAGGGACAATCATTCACAAGTCTTTTAGCTCAGCTTCGGAAGGCGAAAGTCGATAAGCGTATCGGAGCGGTTCTTCTCGATATTAATTTCCCGCAGATCGGCTGGGGCAAAGCAGACGAGCTTCGCGACGCGATCAAAGATTTCCGGGCGTCGGGTAAACCGGTCTATGCATACATGCAGATCGGTATGAACAAGGAGTACTACATCGCGACTGCCGCCGATAAGATCTTCGCTCCGCCGTCGGGTGATCTTTATATAAATGGTTTCGCGGCCGAGGCGATGTTCTACAAAGGCTCGCTCGACAAGCTCGGTATCGAGGCCGACGTCATTCAGATCGGACCGAAGTATAAGAACGCGCCCGACCAGTACACGAAGAAAGAAATGGGCGAGGGTCAGCGTGAAGTTATCAACGCTGTCATTAACGAGTATTACTCACGCTTCACCGGCGGTATCGCCGAATCGCGAAACAAGTCGGTTGAAGATGTCGGAGCTCTCATCGATGGTGCGCCGTACAACGCGAACCAGGCGAAGGAACTTGGCCTGATCGACAACGCGATCTACGAAACGCAGGTCTACGACGAGCTTAAGAATCGTCTCGGATACAAAGCCGATGACAAACTTCGAACTATCCGCGGCAGTGAATATCGCGAGATCCCATCCGACTCGCTCGGTCTGAACAACGGCGAACGCGTGGCGATCATTTACGCGTCCGGTGCGATCAATATCGGACGTTCCAGCGACAGTCCGTTCGGGGGGTCGATGGTTGGTTCCGACACAGTGGTCGCTGCGGTAAACGATGCGGCGGCTGATCCGTCAATCAAAGCGATTGTGTTGCGTGTCGATTCTCCGGGCGGTTCGGCGTTGGCGTCCGATCTGATGTGGTACGCGCTCGAAAACGCGAAGGCGAAAAAGCCGGTCGTCGTTTCGATGTCTGACGTCGCCGCATCGGGTGGTTACTACATCGCGTGTAACGCAAACAAGATCGTCGCTGAGCCGTCGACGATCACCGGATCGATCGGTGTGTTCCTCGGCAAGCCTGTCGTGAAAGGTTTGTACGATTGGTTAGGCGTCTCGAACGAGTATGTGATGAAGGGCAAGAACGCCGGCATCTTCCGCGAGACTGAAAAGTGGACGCCGGAAGAAAGAGCGAAGATGGAGGAAGGTGCAAACAATATCTACTTCACTAACTTCGTTCCGAAGGTCGCCGCCGGTCGCAAAAAAACGAACGAGGAAGTGAACACGCTCGGACAAGGTCGCGTTTGGACTGGAACGCAGGCAAAGGAGAACGGTCTGATCGATGAGTTTGGTGGACTGGAGAAAGCGATCGATATCGCGAAGCAGCTTGCAGAGCTGCCCGCAGATAAAGATGTCCGACGCGTCGTGTTCCCCGCTCCGCGTCCGTTCTTCGAAACGTATTTCAACTCCGATCCCGAGTCGTCGGAGTCGGTGAAAGCGCAAAAGGCGTTGGCCGATTCGCTACCGGAGAATGCGCGACGCCTGTTCCGTTACTCGTATATGTTCGACCAGTTAAACCGCGGCGAGGCGTTGATGATGCTGCCGTTTGAGTTGGAGATTAAGTAGACGGTAGGAAGTAGACGGTAGGGCGGTGATCTCAAAAGTCGCCGCCTTTTATTATTTGGCATTTATCGCACGGAAGGTCCATGCCCGGGCTAATACTGAAGAGTTTCGTCCGCACCTCGTCACCTTTTTCCAACGCAAACCAAAGACGTGTGCGATCAAACTTGCGAAAGTCTGCGTGACGTATCGCAAGCTGAACTCGCTTATTCTTGGAATCCAACTTGTCTTTCGGCGTAACCGTTAAGACGATTACCCCTCGATGCGTAGGATTGTTCATTAGTTCTACGAAAAAATTATCCAGCCGCGAACGCTGATCGTTCGGCCTAAGGTCGCCCCACTCGTCGCTCGCCAGTCCACAGTCGATGCCTCCAACGGGTGCAACTCCAGAAGCGACATTTTCGCAACCTGACGGAAGCCCGTCGATTTTCACTGTTGCGCCGACGTTGAGACCCATCATACCGCTGTGAGTGCGCACGGTAATAGCAGGGGTTCCCTGTCCCGTCTCGATCGTACCTGCGCTGATCGTCCACCGGTAACTAAGCTGGCCTTCGGTCCGCCCAGTTTCGACCCGGTACGTCATCGTATCGCCCTGCGTAGTTATTCCAGCCGGTCCAACTACAACGATCGATGGACATTGAGCAGAGGCGGATCCGATTACTACGAATGCGAGACCACATGCGAT
>DATEOJ010000154.1:0-4003 GCA_035274235.1 Pyrinomonadaceae bacterium | reverse complement strand
ACGTCCAAGTACGACGCTCTTGGGCGACGCGTCCGTAGATTTGTTGCCGCGACGTCCGAAGACACAAAGTTCATCTACGACGGACTCGATGTCGTGATGGACGACGATATGACTACCGGCATTACGAAATACCAGAACGGTCTGGGAATCGATGACAAATTGAAGTTGAGCGGTGGTGGTGTGTCGAAATACTTCCTTGCCGATCATCTCGGCTCGGCGGTTGCACTCACCAATTCGGGCGGTACCGTTACCGACCAGACTAGCTACGATTCGTTCGGTGATCAGACATCATCGCTTCCTACGCGATACGGATTTACAGGTCGCGAGCGTGACAACTTCTCCGGTCTGATGTACTACCGTGCGAGATTCTATGATCCGAATCTGGGCCGATTCGTCTCGGAAGATCCCATCGGATTTGATGGAGGCGATATCAATCTCTTCGCTTATGTTTGGAACAGCCCGAGCGGGTTCGCAGACCCTTACGGTGAATCGCCGTTGGATGTTCTGGAGGTGTTGAATGAAGCCAAATGGCGAGCGGAACAGCGGGCACTCGAAGCACTCGAGGTTCCGATCACATTTACCATCGGATACGGCGATACGGCCAGTCTAGGCATAACAAGAGGGATAAGAGATTGGCAAGGGATTGATACTGTTAACTGGGACTGCTTGACTGCGTACAACGCCGGTGGCTGGGCGGCCGTCGCGGTAGACGCCGGGACGGGAGTTGGAGGACTAGCGAAAGCAGGCTTCAAGCTCGCGGCCCGTCGGGGTGCTGCCAGTGCTCTTCGTCGCACTATCGATGACGAAGCGAAGTACCTTGTCAAACTCAACGGCGGAAAACACCGCGTTACGCTGAGAACGGACAAGCTCCGTCTTGACGTCGACCTTGCGGGTAGTTCACATGCCGGTATTCCTACCCCGCATACGAAACTCTCATTACGAAATCTGCAGGCCCCACCCGGTAGGGTCCGATATAACACGACTCACAAACAGGCTTTGGTTGAAAGATCAACTATTCAAGATCTTCGGATCGTACGCCGTTACCTAAGGAGAACAAATCGATGACAATGAACCGATCCTTTGCCGTACCCGACTCTATAGCGATTCAAGTCGAAGATCGGTATCTTGATCTTCACAACGACTTTCACTTGGCTCGAATCGGGCGGAACGAAGGTGAATGTGAAATCATGCTCGTATTTGAGAAGGAATCTGGCGAGTGGGTCCACCGGACGGACCCGGCAATATTTCACATCTGCTTTAATGGCGTAACTCACCTCAAGCATAGCTTTGAGGAATTGGACTCGGTTCCTGCAGAGGTTGACGAGATCGGGTTTAAAAATCCTGATGATGCAAACTACGATTGGTTAATGGATGAAGACGAGGCCGAACCTACTGACCATCTGGTTTTTCGTTTCGTGAACGATGAGTATCTTAGGATCTTTGCAAAGGAGGCGGTTATAAAAATTCCGTAGGAAGGGTGCTTTGTGCAATCCAACTCTTAACCGCCTCGCTGAAGTTAAGTGAGATGATCAACAAAAACCGGACACAAAAGTCCTGTTCCTCCGGCCAGCTTTAATTTCGACTCTGTCTTGAATTCCGTCGGTCTCATGTAGCTGATGCTTGAATGACGCGTGTCCGATTGTAGTATCCAACGAAGTAGCTGTAACATCTCCCGCGGGGCGTGACCGGTATCTGGAAAGATATCGTTTAAATGCTGAAGCCAGATCTCAATTGGCAAACGAAGAACAAATCGTGAAGTGTGAGTGATTCTTGTCGCAGATCAACGAACGATTTGGCCTTCTCTCACGGGTATAGGCGCGCGATCTTCCAGTCACCGTTTAGGTGTTCGTAGCGAATCCTATCATGAAGCCGACTGCGTCGTCCCTGCCAGTACTCGAAGCGCGTTGGGACCACACGGAACCCGCCCCAGAAATCGGGACACGGCACGTCGCCATCAAACCGCGTCTCCATCTCGGCAAATCGCTGCGTGAGTTCATCGCGGCTTTCGAGCGGGCTGCTCTGCTTAGAAGCCCACGCACCAAGCTTGCTGTCCGTCGGACGCGATGCGAAGTAAGCTTCCGACTCTTCACGCGACGTCTTCTCCGCCAAACCTGTGATCTCGACCTGTCTCTCAAGCTCTGGCCAAAAGAAATGCATTGCGACGCGTGGATCGTTGGTCAGGTCGCGCCCTTTGTTGCTTTCGTAGTTTGTGAAGAAAACGAAACCCCGATTGTCGAATCCTTTTAGCAACACGACTCGCGATGAAGGAGCACCGTCGCTACCGACCGTCGAGAGAGTGCACGCACTCGGCTCGAGCGGTCCGGACGCGACGTACTCGTCGAACCACTTTCCGAACTGGACGAATGGATCGGTCGCGACGGAGTCACGAGAGAGTTCCTGCAGCGAATACTCGCGTCGTATGTCTGCGAGGTTTCTTTCCATCTAGATCAAGTGGATGAACAGTCCGTCCTTTAGCTTTGGCTCGAACCACGTCGACTTCGGCGGCATGATCTCGCCGGTGTCCGAAACGGCAAGCAGATCGTGCATCGAAGTTGGGAAAAGAGAAAACGCGACGCTCGCTCGACCCGAATCGACGATCCTCTCGAGTTCGCCCGCACCGCGGATGCCGCCAATAAACTCAATGCGTTCATCCGTCGTCGGATCCTTTATCCCGAGCACCGGATTCAAAATGTAGTTCTGAAGAATGCTTACTTCGAGCGCATCGATCGGGTCAGGCGCGCGGACGAAGTTGATCGCGAATCGAAGCGTGAGCCATTTTCCGTCGAGATACATTCGCATCTCACCGGGATTCGCGGGCACGCCGTCGGTGTCTTCCTCGGTCACGATAAAGTTTTCGCGGATGCGATCGAGAAACTCGTCCTTTGATAGTCCGTTGAGATCGTGGACGACGCGATTGTACGCAAGTATCTCTAGCTCTTCAGCGGGGAACAGTCCGGCCAATACAAAGTTGTACTCTTCTTGGCCCGTGTGCGAAGGATTCGCCTCGCGCAGCTCACGTCGTGCGAGACTCGCGCTCTCGAGGCGATGATGACCATCGGCGACGTAGAGCGATTCGACGTTCGCAAACGCCGCGACGAGTTCGCCGGGATTTTCGATCTTCCAAACCGTCTGACGCACATTGCCCGGTGTCGGGAAGTCGTAGAGCGGAGTCGATGCGGTCGCTTCGCCGATCACATCGGCAACTCGATCGGAATGACGAAACGCGATGAGGATCAAACCGGTCTGAGCACGAACCGCCAACATGTGGTCGGTCCGATCCTGAACTTTGTCCGGCCTCGTTCGCTCGTGTTTCTTTATGACGCCCGATTCGTAGTCGTCGATCGAGAGACATCCGACGATGCCGGTCTGCGTGTGAGTGTCGGTCGAGAGCCGGTAGACGTACAGCGACGGTTCGCTGTCGGTTATGAAAATATTGCGGTCGAAGAAGTCCTGCAGATTTTCGCGAGCACGTTCGAGGACGACCGCGTCACTCGGACGATTGTCTCCGTTGAACTCCGCCTCAGCGCGAGTTACACGTAAGAATGTTTCTGGATTGTCGGCAATGAAGTCGCGCACCTCGCCGGCGTGTGCGACGTCGTATGGAACACACGAAACTTGCTTTGCTTTTTCTACAGCCGGTCTTACGGCCTTAAAGGGTCGGATTATCGACACTAAATTCTCCCGAGGACTGCGATTCAAAAACGTGAGCCAACGTCATAGTTCTTGCGGGGCTGCCACGATTCGGCGCCCACTCCAAGCTTCATGAACATAACTCGCGTAGCGAGTGACAGCATATAGCCCCCAGCGTGAGCTGGGGGTAGATCGGATCAGCGACGGAGCTCGCGTATGCGAGCGAAAGATCGTGACGTTAAATCTGCCGCTCGCATACGCGAGCTTCTTGTCCTTGGCGCTTACCCCCAGCTCACGAGGCCGTGTCAAAACGCGCGTCGCGAAAGCGATCAGGCGGTCGTTCTGCTCCGATGTCGGAAGTCGGGACGTGCCG
>DATEOJ010000153.1:0-5226 GCA_035274235.1 Pyrinomonadaceae bacterium | reverse complement strand
GGGTAGGCACTTTCGAGATCGGACCGCTACCGTTTCCGTTGCCGTTGATCGATGCCGCCTCGGTGTCGTGAAGCTCCATCATCTCGTCGGCGCGGACGACGCCACGCTCAGCCGACTTCGCACGAATCATCTGACGGAAGTCGGCCGGGACGTGAAATGTTTCGCTCAACCCTGCGGATTTCGCGATGGTGTAATCGCCGTTGAGGTTCTCGATGAAAACCGCGACCTTCTCGACGCCGAGCACCTGCTTTAGTCGATCGGTCAATGCGTCGAGCAATGGCTCCAGTGCTGTCGTCGCAGACAGCGTACGTCCGAAGTCGATGAGACCCTGACGCAGATCGTAGCGCTCGCCGTAGAAAAATCTGTCGGCACGTTCCTGCAAAAAATTCTTGAGCGGCTCGCTGAGCATGACGATCGCGGCCATCGCGATCACCGCGATCAGAGCACGAAGCGTGATCTCGGTCGTCGAAAGGTTACCGCCGACCGCGAGGAACACGAGCCCGAGTGCGACACCGCCGATCATCATAGCGATCGCAACCGTGGTCATCGCATAGACGAGCGCACGGCGTACGACGACGTCGACATCCATCAAGCGGTAGCGAACGACAGAGTGACCAAAGCTCAGCGGAATAAGTGCGAGCGGAAGCGTCGTCAGTGCGGTTGTCAGCGTGTCATCAGGAAGGTAGACGAACCGCCGTGCGATCTGGACGCCGAGGATCGGAATGATCGATACGATCGTTCCCCACATCGCCCACTTCAAACGCTGACGGACCACCGCTTGACCGTTTGTCAGGAATCTCCAAAGCAACACGCTCGCCCCCATGGAGATGCCGGCGACAAAATGCACGAGCAAGATACCGTTGAGGGTCGGAAAAACTTTGTTCGCCGCGGTGAAGCTACGCAGTGCCGATGCTACGGATGCGACCGGGACCAAGCTTCCGAGCGAGAAGAAAAGTAGTGCGAGGGTAAGCAGCGTCGCGGGCACGTAGAGGGCGACCGTCTTCCATCGCTCCTGTTCAAACACATTCGCGTGAACCGGATATCGCAGACAGAAATGCAGGAATAACGGAGCAAAGAATGCAAACGCAATATCGTCCAGCAATCCGACCGCCAGATCGAAATCCTGCCCCAGGTTTATCGAGCGGTAGACGTGGAACACGAACGCGGCCAGACACACCATCGCGAAGTGGATCACGAACGGTGACCGGCTTCCCTGCTTGATAAGAACGAATATCCCAACGCCTAACCAGATCAACCCGACGATCGTCAGGAAGATGATCGACGGCGTCCATCTCGGAAGTGTGTCGATGTTTTTGAGGTCTGCGTAGTAGTAATTATCGGCGAAGGCGTATGAGGTTTTTTGGTAGTAGTAGGTGAGTGTTCCGCCAACGCCTGCTGCGTCGAGGTAGATCGGGATGTCGGCGACCGAAACTATCTCCTCGAAAGTCTCACCGTCGACGCTCGCCGTCAGGAGTTTGTCGCCCGGTGAAATTCCCGCTCGGGACGCCGCCAGGCCGGGCATAACCTTCTCGGCATA
Organism: Pyrinomonadaceae bacterium; assembly: GCA_035274235.1. GTDB lineage: Bacteria > Acidobacteriota > Blastocatellia > Pyrinomonadales > Pyrinomonadaceae > OLB17. The sequence continues at coordinate 3,689 of DATEOJ010000153.1, read as the reverse complement.
GATCGCCCCGTCACGCTGGACCCAGAGGACTCCATCGGTCGGCGGAAGCTCGTGATAGGCCCTCTGAGACAGGTTGAGCGCACCGCCGGCGACGAGAAGAACTGTCGCAACGATCAGTGCCAAACTCCAACTTGTCAGAACCTTCACCTTCATGGGCCAAAAGACAAACTTTTCCGAGGTTTTCCAGAGGCAACAGGCGTTCCAGCTAGGCACACGCCGGAGGACGTCCGGAGTTCCCGAGTTATCCTAGGAAAAACTCGGGCTAAGCTGCATTTAGCTTCCTGCCCTTCCTCGTAAATTCAGATTTTCGCTCGACAATCCAAGAATTTGGAAACAAAAAACCGCAGTTGATTGCAGATAACGCGGAAGAACATCTTTCGGCGTTTATCCCGCGTTCAATCTGCGGTTTCGGTTTTCTAGATCAGAAGCGAACCAGAATGCTGCCACGGACCGCCCGACGGTGTGCGTTGAGCCGTAGGCTCCCCTCCTCACCAAAGGCACCCGACTGAAAGTCGAATAGGTTGCGAGCATCGACCACTGCCTCCGCATGGAACGGCAAACCGAGAGTCGGCAGGTTCTGCGTGACGAGGATGCTCAGGCTCGGGTCATAGATAGCGAGCCGTCCCTGGAACGGGTCGATGGCGAAAACTGTCGCTTGCGGAGAAAGTCTAAAGATCGTTTTGACGTTCGTTCCCGACTTCAGATCGGCTTCGAACTGGCCGTAGAAAGTCTGGAAGAAGCCGTTCTCAAAAAGGTCGGCCGGATTCGTGATGCCGTCTTCCGAAAGCTTCTGGCCGATACCTACGCTATAACCTGCGGCTGTGCTGAACCGGCTGCCGATCCTTCTCGAGTAAACCAGTCGGAAACCGCGGGCTTCACCCTGCTGATTACCGACGAACTCGGTTAGCGGTGCCGACGGAGCATCGTACGCAAATCCCGCGAGTCCAACTCCGCGTGAGAGCGTCGTATCGAAAAACGCGTTCGCTTCAATACTCGAGTTGTTGTCGAGAACTCGTTCTACGCCAAACTCGAGACGGTTGCTCTTGTTCAATATCGGCTTGCCCGACTCGACGACGAAGTCATCGATCGAAACCGGATCGCGGAATGTAACCTGTGAATCTTCGAGGTCGATCGCCTTTGACCACGTTCGCTCTTCGGTGTGCGTCGTGAACGCCGAACGGAACCGCGTCTTGGCGTTGATATCGAACTGAAGTCCGAACCGCGGGCTGATGGAGGAATCATCGCCACCACCGATAAACCGGGCGTAGTCGACACCAAGAACGACGATCACGCCTTCTCGAATTTTCCATTCGTCCGACGCCTGGAGCGAAAACTGGCCCAGCGATTTCTCTTCGCCCTCGCTCATGAATGAGCCAAGCGAACCAATCGAACTGGTCAGGCGGATCTGATGTGAATCGGTCGGACGGAACTTGGTCTGGATCTCAAATCGCTGCGGAGCGTTTCGGCCAACACCGGCCTGTCCCGCAAGCACGACGTCCGCGTCGTCAGATACCGGAAGGAATGTCGCGAAGTTAACGCCGGCGTAGTTGCCCTGATCGGACCCGGCAAAATATGTTTCGGCAACTGTCTGCCCGCGTCGACCGCTCTCCTCGCGTTCAGCCAAACCCGCCGAGGTCTCCTCGACCGTCACACGATCGTTAACCGCGGGTGTGCTGCCTTCGGCATTCTGATAGATCGAACGGCTAGTCTGAGCGGACCGGATAACCCATTTCGGATTGTTTCGGTCTACCCGCCTTTCGGGCAGCGTGTTGCCGCTACCGGCGCGTTCGAGTTTGAAACCGTAGGTGAGCTGAGATGCTCCGTTGATCTGGACGTCCGCGAGGGTGATCGGGTTGAAGCCGGTCGCCACGGCGAAGATCGTATAGGTGCCCGGGAGGATCCGGGCGACAAAACTTCCGTCAGCCGCAGAGCGGACCTGTTTGAGAACTCTCGTGGTACCCGCTTTGAAGATCGCAACCGTCGCATCGGCGATCGGACTGCCGCCGTCATCGCGGACCATTCCCTTGATCACACCTAGGTTGCCAGTGGACGTAACCGTGACGGTTACCGACGCGGCATGAGCAGACGCAGATCCGACCCACGCAACGACCAGCATTGCGACGATCAACTTAACTACAGCTGTTGGGCGATCGATCACACTCATCAAGGCTAAGTTCCGAACTGAGTTCGCGTCGGAGGAAATATCAATACCTCAGAGGGAGTCTTCGTTGTATGGACCAAAAGTAAAGCCGCTCCGAGCAACCTTAGTATTTTCCGGGCAAAGAACAAATGTGTCAAGGTCTTAGTACAGCTCTGCCTGGGGGGTGAGATGCGGTCAACCTTGACAAAGTTTGCACCACCGCTAGAATTAAAAGCTGGCTTGGGAGACGTGGCTGAGTGGCTGAAAGCGGCGGTTTGCTAAACCGTTGTACTCCAAAAGGGTACCACAGGTTCGAATCCTGTCGTCTCCGCCATAAAAATTGGGCTGTTAGATCTAGGGTCTGACGGCCTTTCGTGTTTTTGCGAATGCGACGGACGATCCTCATCTATGGCCTATCGATGGCCGTCCTGCTCGGGCTCCTAAAGTACCTCGAGTACAGTTTTATCGTCCGCGACATCCCGTTCGAGTTCTATGTCGGGGTGATCGCTGTGATGTTTACGGTTCTCGGGGTCTGGGTAGGTCGCCGATTAACGCGGGTTAAGTACGTTACTTCGTCACCGGAATTCGAACTGAATGATGCGGAGCTCAAGCGCCTGGGAATAAGCAAACGTGAATACGAGGTGCTCGAGTTGATCGCCCGAGGGCTCTCGAATCAGGAGATCGCCGATAGTCTTTTCGTCTCGATGAGCACCGTCAAGACGCATACCTCGAACTTATTCGCGAAACTCGATGCCCGGCGCCGGACGCAAGCGATCCAAAAGGCGAAGGAGCTTCGGCTTCTTCCGTAGAACTTTCGACCGATTTCTTCTCTCGACATCAAATTCATACTTTCGACCGATGCGTTAGTTGCGAACTTTTCCGTATATTGGCGGCACCTAAGGAGGAAACGTAATGCGAAAGGTTGTTCTCACGTTCGGATTAATTGCCGGTGGCATCATCGGCGTACTGGGATGGGTATTGATGTGGTCTTGCGAGCGGAACGCAGTGAACCTCGACTACGCGATGTTCGTCGGCTACGCGTCGATGCTGATCGCATTGACGATGGTCTTTTTCGGCGTCAAGTCGTATCGAGATAACTATGCCGGCGGACAGATCACGTTTTGGAAGGGCGTTCAGATCGGAATGCTCATCACGCTTATCGGGGCGTTGTTTTATTACTTCGGGGCCATGAGCTACGCTCTCGCGCACCCGGGTTTCGACGAGCGAATAACGCAGAAATTCACGGATCACATCGTCGGTAAGCTGCAGGCGAGCGGAGCTCCCCAGGCGGAGATCAATGAGGCGCTCGCAAACGCCGACTCGATGCGGGCGATGCTGCAGAACCCACTGACTTTTTTTCTCATGTGCTTGCTGGAGTTTTTGCCGGTTGGAGCGATTGTCACCGTAATCAGCGCTTTGCTGCTTCGCAGAAGAGAATTGCTCCCGGCTGCAGCCCCTTAAAAAGATGCGTAAATGAGGTTGCCCTCACGAGCGTCGCGCGACACGTGCGGGAATTTCGTTCGATTGCATCGGGCCTGGGAACCGGATT
>DATEOJ010000152.1:0-2668 GCA_035274235.1 Pyrinomonadaceae bacterium | reverse complement strand
GGCTCCCAAACCGCTCGGGGCGGAGGTCTCGCTATTTTTGGCCACCATCATTACCGTCTTCGGATCGACGTTTAGCTCACCCAGGCGGTTCGCGACGTCCGCTGTCATCGACTCCTGATACCGTCCGCCGACGTACTGTGCGAGAAACTTCTCCGCCGCGGCGAACATGGCCATGTTGTTAACCGGTCGTTGGAAGCCGTGACCTTCATCACCGGCGAGCAAGTACTGCACCGGGTAATTCCGCTCGCGAAGCGCGACGACGATCTGGTCCGCCTCGGCCTTCTTTACGCGCGGATCATTCGCGCCTTGAACGATCATCAGCGGGGTCTTGATCTTTGCGACGTGATTGAGCGGCGATTGACGTTCGAGTTGGGACTTGCCTTCAGGAGTGTTCGGATCCCCCATTCGTTTATGAAACTGCGTACGGATCTGCTCCCAGTACGGCGGGATCGAACCGAGAAGCGTGTTTAGGTTTGACGGCGCGACAATAGCGACCGCGGCAGCGTAAACGTCAGGAGTAAAAGTAACCCCGGCCAAAGTCGCATAACCGCCATAACTGCCGCCCATGATCGCGACGCGTTTCGGGTCGACCGTTCCCTGGTCGATCAAATATTTCACGCCCCACGTAATGTCGTCCTGCATCTTGTCGCCCCACTGTCCGTTTCCGGCGTCGAGAAACTTTTTACCGTAGCCGGTTGAGGCGCGGAAATTCGGCATCAGTACGGCATAGCCGCGATTTGCGAGAAATTGCGCGAACGAGTTATAGCCCCAGTTATCGCGTGCCCAAGGACCGCCGTGCGGTACCACAACGAGCGGCAGATTCTTTTCGGCCACTCCTTTCGGCAATGTCAGGTAGGCGGGAATCTCGAGTCCGTCCGACGACTTGTAACGGATAGGCCTCATCGGTGCCAGGGCCTTGCGATCGAGCTTTTCACGAACCTGATACAGCGTCGAAAGGTTCTTGCTCTTCCGGTCATAAACCCAGACGGTACCCGGATCAACGTCGCTAAAGGTCGAAACGATAAACTTAGTCTCGTCCTTTGTGCTCGCCCCGAATGCGATCTCGCGATCGCCCAAGTTTTTCTTCAGACGGTCATAGTCTTTCTGAAACTCTTTATCCCGCCACATGACCCGCGACTTGTCGTCCGTATAGGTTGTTCCAATAAGCTCGTCCGACACCTCGGAGAAGATGGCTCCACCGAAGTCGACACGCTTATTCGGATCTTCTTCGACAAATTCTTCCTTGCCGGTCGTCGGATCGAACAGAACGAGTTGCGTGAGGTCGCGTCCGCCTTTGTTCGATGACATGTAGACGCGTTTGTCGTCCTTGTTGAAGCGAACGAGGTTACAGGTTTCGAATACGCCGCAGCTATAAACCTGAGTAAACTTGTCTCCATCAACACGCAGGATCTCCGTATCGCCGCTCGGTGCCGAGCGAACCGCCATCCGCGGCTTGTCGGCGTTATCAAACATCCAGTAAGTCAGACGATCCTTGTTCTCTCGCATGAGAGTTTTTGTACCGGTCGAGATCTGCACCTTGTAGAGATCGTGCCACGCCTTATCGCGCTCGTTGATCCCGATATAGATGTAGTCAGGTTCGGATTCAGGAACTGCGTAAATGATCGTGCGGACGCCGGTCGCGCCGGTCAGGTTCGAGGCCGCGGGCACCTTGGCGCCTGCCGCGGGAGCCGCCGACGGATCGACGGAGAACACATTGAAGTTCTCGTCACCGTCATTGTCCTTCACGAAAAGTATTCGCTTGCTATCTCGGCTCCAGAAATACTGGCCTATCGGCCGCTTTTTCTCCGCCGTCATCGGACGGGCTTTTTCAAAGGGCTCATCAAACCGTTTCACCCAGACGTTTCGAACGTCATCGAGCGGTTTGATGAACGAGATATACTTTCCGTCCGGAGAAATTTGGGCACCCGCGTATTCCGGGTTCCCGAAGAATATTTCGCGGTCGATCAGCGCCGGCTGTTGGGCAATACCCGCCGACACGAACAACACGACTGCGAATAGAAAAGGTGCAATCAGTTTGATCGTTTTCATAATCTTGATTTTTTGTATTGGACTATTTGGAATGGTTTGTCCGATTGTACGCCCGCACTAGGCAAATGTTCTAGTAAGTATCTCCCGTCCACCTTCGCTTGCGAAACTTGCTCTCGAACCAAAAATCTTTTGCGACCTCGATCGTTGGCACCCCTTTTGTCGGCAATACTACCGAAACTACGTCGTAGCGATGAGGCGTGTCTGTTAGGCCGAATACTCGTCGGTATACTCTGGCGGTGCGTGTGATCTGACGTTGCTTTCGCGTGTTAACACTTGCTGCGGGAGCTGCAAACTCGGCCGAGACTCTTGTCTTAACCTCCACGAAACATAGCGTCTCGCCGTCCAATGCGACGATGTCGATCTCACCTGTTACCGCAGCGCCTCGCGAGTTCCGACCGATAGGTACTTTGAAGTTGGATAAGATCAGGCGATAGCCATTGGCTTCGAGATAATGCGCGGCAAGTAACTCTCCACGTTCGCCGGTATCACTTGTTGTGGGAATGACCGGACGTTTATCCTGTCTTACAATCGAAAGGATCTCAGTCATAACGTCAAGGAGTCGTTAATGGTGTCAAAGTATATCAGAAGTATCGTTGCCGTAATTGTCGTTTTCGCGGGT
>DATEOJ010000151.1:0-2878 GCA_035274235.1 Pyrinomonadaceae bacterium | reverse complement strand
GCGATCGTGGGTGCTGATCGTGAACATCGACGTGAAAACTGGAAAGCTGACTCTTGATGAGAAGTTCAGAGAAAAAGGCTCAGTTCATTCGGGAATAGATTTCGATCGCAGCAGTTGGCCACACGGTGCGTCGGGCAAGGCGCTTGTCCACGGCGCGCTTTTTGGGCCTGCGGCGAAGTGACCGATAAGGTTGCGGATCGTTTTATGAAACGCTGCCCCCAATGCGGATTCGAAAGCTCGCGATGTCGCCGAGCGCCAAAGATCACTTTTTTCTTTTGTTCATATGAAACGCTGCCCTGAATGCCGGAGAGATTATGTTGACGAGACGCTGCTCTATTGTCTCGAGGACGGAGCGGAGCTCGTTCAAGGCTCTGTTGCATCACCCGATGAACCCGCGACCGCGATCCTTCATGACACCGCTCCGACTGGTGAGCGCGCAACTCAAGCGCAAATACACACGACTGATCGAACTGCCGTGCTTCCTTCCGGAGCAGTGGAAGCTCCTAGATCGACGAGAACGATTCTTGTCCCGCTCGCTCTCGCCATCATCGCCCTAACCGGATTTTTTGGATATCGATACTTAGCTTCGAACAACAAGCAGATCGAATCGATCGCCGTGATGCCGTTCATCAATGGGAGTGGGAACACCGACATCGAGTACCTTTCCGATGGTATGACCGAGACCCTTATCAGCAGTTTGACGCAGGTGCCGAATCTGAATGTGAAGTCTCGTGCCTCCGTCTTCCGTTACAAGGGAAAGGAGACGGATTCGAAGACTATTGGCAAAGAGTTAAACGTTCAAGCAATTCTTAGTGGGCGGGTTGCTCAACGGGGCGACGAGATAACTCTGAGTCTGGAACTCGTCGATGTTGCCACCGAGAATGCCATATGGAGTCAGCAATACAGTCGCAAACAATCGGATCTTGTTTCATTGCAGAGTGAGATCGCACGCGATGTGTCGAGCAAACTAAAATCCAAACTTTCGGGTGAAGATGTAGCGAAGGTCGAGAAGACCTACACGGTCGATCCCGAGGCGTACCAGCTTTATCTCAAAGGCCGTTTCTACTGGAACAAACGAACAAGTGAATCACTCAAACAAGCGGCAAACTTTTTCAATCAGGCGATCGCGAAGGATCCGCATTACGCGCTAGCTTACTCCGGACTGGCGGAAAGTTACGTTCTGTTTCCGAATTACAGCGTTGCCTTCCCGCTCGACTGTATGCCGAAGGCTAAAGCCGCTGCGTTGAAGGCCATCGAGCTGGATGATTCGCTTGCAGAACCCCACACCGCTCTCGGGATCTACTACTCTGAATTTGCGTGGAACCAGCAAGCGGCCGAAAAGGAGTTTCGTCGGGCGATCGAGCTCAACCCAAACTATGCGACCGCCCATCAGCAGTTCGGCATTGAATGCCTGACCCCAATTGGCCGATTCGACGAAGCCGTTGCCGAAGGAAGACTCGCCGCCGAGCTGGATCCGCTTTCGCCGATCATCGCCGCGGATCTGGGCAACATTCTTTTCAAGGCTCGTCGGTTCGACGAATCTCTTGCCCAGCTCGAACGCGCTGCGACCCTCGATCAAAATTTTTCGGTGACCAATTGGTATTTAGGCGGGACGTTCCATGCCAAGGGACAATACGCCGATGCTATCGCGGCTTATCGCAAAGCATTGGCAGCGGATGATAATCCGTGGGTAAAGGCGCAGCTTATCCGTTCATTGGCGCAATCGGGCGAACGCAACGAAGCGGCGAAGCTGCTTGCCGAGCTGCAGACGGATGCGACGCGCCGCGTTGTCTCGAGCGCGTGCCTTGCCGTCGCATACGGTGCGGTGGGCGAAAAGGACAAAGCCTTTGCAGCGCTGGAAAAAGAGGTTGCCGACCGTAACTCGCGGCCGCCCCTCTTTGCCGTTAATCCGCTTTTTGATGACCTGCGCGATGATCCGCGATTCGCGGCTCTGATTCGCAAGGTCGAGCAATCGAAGTTGGACTGATTTATTTTGAGATCGATGTCACGTGAAAGGAGATTTATGAGCCGTTACTTTTACACGCACCCAACTGTCGCTGTGGTTTTAGTGACGCTGGTTACTCTGCTTTGTATCTCGGCGCCGGAGTTTTCGGCACAGAACGCGTCTGGTTTCGACATTGTCCTGGCCAACGGGCGAGTGATCGATCCGGAATCGAATACAGACGCTGTTCGCAATGTCGGCATCCGCGGAAACAAGATCGTCGCGATCTCAGCACGGCCGCTGAAAGGTCGCGCTGTGATCGATGTAAAAGGCTTAGTGATCGCGCCCGGATTTATCGATCTCCACTCGCACGGACAGGACGACGAAAATTATCGTTACAAAGCACGCGACGGCGTGACGACTGCTTTGGAAATGGAAGCCGGAGTTTCACCTGTCAGTGCTTGGTATGCTCGGCGCGAAGGGAAGACGCTCATCAACTTTGGCGCAACCGTCGGTCACATCCCGGTGAAGATGGCGGTGATGAAAGACACGGGCGCATTTCTACCGCGTGACAACGCGGTCAACAAAGTCGCGACGCCGGAGGAAGTTCGACAAGTTGAGCAGCTTATAAAGCAGGGTCTCGACGAAGGGGCACTCGGAATTGGTTTCGGAATCAACTACGTGCCGACTACGACGCGGAAAGAGGTCTTCGATCTCTTTGCATTGGCTGCTCAATACCGCGTCGCAAACTACGTTCATATGCGTCATGGGGGCGCGATCGAACCAGGGAGCGCTGTCGGCTCCTTACAGGAAATTCTTGCGGACGCCGCGGGTACAGGTGCCTCGCTGCATGTTGTTCACATCACCAGTTCGTGCCTGCGGCAAACTTCCACTTGTCTGGAAATGATCGAGGGCGCCCGGAAGCATGGAATCGAC
>DATEOJ010000150.1:0-9545 GCA_035274235.1 Pyrinomonadaceae bacterium | reverse complement strand
CGGATCTCGCGAGCAGTTCTGACATCCCACATCTTTGCTACGCCGTTATCGGTGCCTGCCAACAAAAGTTTTGAATTGGGAGAGAATTTCAGATCGTTGAGTAAACCGGATTTCGCCCCTAGCTTCTGGAGAACACGACCCGTCGACGATTCCCAAACGACCGCCAGTTTGCTTGAGTCCTGGCCCGCGAAGAGCTTGCCATCAGGGGAAACGGCGAGCGGTTGTCCGATATTCGGCGGGTTGATCTGACCGGGAATCTCGGCACCTGTGACCGCATCCCACACCTTCACCGATGCATCAAGACCCACGATCTCAACACCCACGAACTTCTTTCCGTTCTGGATGAAGCTCAAGGATCCGATTGCCCCCTGCACTATTGCGATCTGACGAGTAGATTCGATGTCCCAAACCCTAGCGGTCTTGTCGAAACCTCCGGTAAGCAGTTTGGTTCCGTCTGGAGAAAACGCAACGGAGGTAATCAACCTTGTGTGGCCGGTAAACTTCTTGATCTCGTTACCCGTAGCGACGTCCCAAAGGCGAATGGTATTTTCGTTTTCCCTCCCGCCTGCGGTGGCGACGGTGCTGCCGTCAGGAGAAAACGCCAGAGCATCAACCCAACCCTGATCCTGAAGCTTCAGTGGCTGAAAAGCCGACCGCTCCGCATACTGTTGCGATAGATATCCCCACTCAAAGCCAGTCAGATCCTGTTCACCCGGCTTCGGCGTGGTCTCATCAAGAAGTTGACGAACGTAGGTTAGATTCGAAGCTTCCAACGCCCGAACCGCGAGCTTCATCTTTTTGGCATACTCAAACCTGGCGTCATTCGAATTGAGCCAGTAATTGCGAGCGACATACGCGGTGCCCCCGACAAGAGCTACCAACCCCGCAATAATTCCGATCGCGGTCCGCTTGTGCAGCTTCATCCCGACGACCAGATATTCAACGCTCGAAGTCTTCTCCGGCGGGTGCGGAGTGTTGCCGTTCGTCTCAGGCGCTGCGGCCTTAACTCCGTCCGGGTTTGAACGCATCAGTTCAGACTCGATGTCGAGACTGCGGTTGAGTCGTTTCAAATCGATGAGAAGGTCTTTTACAGTTTGATATCGTTCGTCCGGATCCTTTTCTATCGACTTCGCGACAATCTCTTCTAAGCGATCCGGAACGTCCGCGATGTTTGCCGTGATCGGTGCAGGATTCGACTTAACGATCTCAGCGATCTGATCGGCAGTACTGTCACCGCGGAAAGGCGCTTTGCCGGTGAGCATTTCGTAGATGACGCATCCCAGGCTCCAGATGTCGGTCCGCGCATCCGTCGATTGACCGCGTGCTTGTTCGGGCGACATGTATTGAACCGTGCCCATGATCACGCCCGGTATCGTTCGGACATAATGCTCGGTTGGCGCCTCGTGGCTAACGGATCGGTCTTTCGTGTCGTCCAGCTTTGCGAGACCGAAGTCGAGAATTTTTACCAGTCCGTCGCGTCGGAGCATGATGTTCTCCGGCTTGATGTCGCGGTGGATGATCCCTGCTTCGTGCGCGGCTTGAAGTGCTGACGCGGCCTGGATCGCGATCTCCAACGCGTCGGCGACACTCTGCCTACCTCGATTGAGCCGACCGCGAAGTGTCTCACCATCGATGAACTCCGTCGCGATGTAATGTCTCTTGCCGCTCTCTCCAATGTCGTAGATCGTGAGAATGTTCGGATGATTCAACGCCGATGCGGTTCTCGCTTCCTGCTGAAAGCGCCGCAGTCGTTCCTCGTCATTGGTGAAGAGATCCGGCAAAAGCTTTACCGCAACGTGGCGCCCGAGTTTCCTGTCCTCGGCGAGGTAAACCTCACCCATGCCGCCGGCGCCGATCTTTTCGATGATCGTAAACTGTCCGATCTCCTGACCTGATTTCAATGCGCCGCCGGTGTGCTCGAGTAGATTGACGGCCGGTTGTTCGAGATAACTTGGTTGATAGGAATTGAGGAGTCGTTCGACTTCGCGCACTATCGCCGGATCGGTAGAGCGCCACTCATCAAGGACTGAGCGTCTCTCTTCTTCGTTCAGATCTAAAACCGACTGAAATATCTCTTTAACTTTTTGATAATCGTCGGGACTCATAAAGAGTCGCGGGTCAATTCCGCGCGTAGCCACGTTCGGGCTACGTTCCATTCTCTTTTCACCGTTGCAGGTGAAATACCCAGAACATCTCCGGTCTCCTCGATACTCAAACCGCTGAAGTATCGAAGCTCAACTATCTGAACTTGTCGCGGGTCCATTTTTGCCAACCGCGTTAGCGCTTCGTCGAGCTCTAGCACATCGACGTCTTCGGACGGCGCCGCGACCTGAAGTCCATCATCAAGCGTAACCATCGCAGCCACTCCACCGCGCTTCTCTCTTTTCTGCGCGACTGCGTAGTTCACGAGGATGCGGCGCATCATCTGCGCCGACAACGCAAAAAAATGAGCGCGGTTTTGCCACTTGATGCCGTGCTGTTCATTCAACCGGATAAAGGCCTCGTGAACGAGGGCAGTGGTCTGAAGTGTATGGTTCGGGTTTTCGCGATTCATATACCGGCGCGCCTGACGGCGAAGCTCGTTATAAATCAGCGGCATAAACTGCTCAGCTGCCGCTCGATCGCCGTCGCTCCAAGCCCGGAGCAAATCGGAGATCTGATCGTCCTTGCCGAGTCCTTTGCTGATACTGGCTCCTGGAAAAGCGTGAGTCTAGGTGGTACCCGCAAATAGTAGGCACAAACTTTGAGGCAGTCAACAGAAATTACGTTGCGTCATGAGCCAATTTTCTGCCGGATGGTGCGTTATTCCTTGCAAGGCAAAAATTCAAAGGGTTTAGAGGTCGATGTTATGAAGCAAATAGCCAAAATACTGATCATCGCGGTAATGCTCTATTCGACTGCGTGCGTTCCGTCCGTCAATCCATTCTGCAACGAAGCGGATGTGTATATGGATACGAACCTGCTAGGTACATGGAGTGATGAGGATGGCAGCCAGACATGGACGTTCGTCTACGGCGACGACAGCCGCTACTTGCTTACATACACCGATGACGCGGGCAAGACCGGGGCATTTACGGCGCGCCTGTTCAAAGTCGGAGACAAATCGTTCCTCGATATCGAGCCGTTCAGGCCACAGGGGAGGGGGAATGGATTCTATAACGAGCATCTTCTGTCGATGCATTCGGTTTACTTAATTTCGATAGAGGGGAAGAAGGGACATCTAGCGTTTCTAGATCCGGAGTTCATCGAGGCGACGCTGCAGAACGATCCGGCAGCGTTGGATCACGCGGTTGTCGACGACGAGATCGTACTCACGGCGACAACCGAGAAGCTGAAAGCATTTCTGCTTTCGAGTGCAAACCGGCCCGGCGCGTTTGTAATGTCCGAAACCATTGAACGAAAGAAATAATTTCACGGAGCCGGGAGGCATCCGCTTTTAATAAGGAGACCCATGTTAAGAAAACAAAAATTCATCGCGGCGTTCATGACGCTCGCGATCTTATCTATTACAAGCACGCCGGTGTTCGCCGACAACCGCGATAGAAAGATCACGGTGATGACGTACAACATGTACCCCGGCACCGACTTCACCGACATCTTCAGTGCGCAGACACCGGGCGAGCTCGTTACGGAAGTCGCGGAGGCGTACACAGACGTCCACCTCGGAAACGTACCCGAGCGTATCGACGAGATCGCCGATCAGATCGCAACAGCATCGCCGGACCTCGTCGGTCTTCAGGAAGTCGCGTTGTGGCGTTATGGCTATCCGCAGGATCCGGCGCCGGCGACGGCAGTCGAATTCGATTTCTTGAACATGTTGCTCGATCGACTTGAGGCACGCGGGCACGATTACGTGCCGATCGCGATCCAGACAAATCTCGATGCAGAGTTAACCGGAGTATTCGGTCCGACGTCGGCTCTTGATATCCGCTACACGGACCGGCTCGTGATTCTGGCTCGTGCTGACATGAGCAACTCAGAGTTGATCGTCGAAAGCACCGACGCACAGCATTTCGCAACCAATCTTCCCGTCTCCGTATTGGGGACTACTGTTGTTGTCTATCGAGGCTGGACATACGCGGATGTAAAACATCGCGGAAAGACTTACCGGTTCATAAACTCACATCTCGAATCGTTTCACGAACAGGTGCAGCTCGCTCAGGCCGTCGAGCTTTTGCAAGGTCCGGCGAACACAAATTTTCCCGTGATCATGTCGGGCGACTTTAATTCTGACGCCGCATCCGCCGGCACGGTGTACGGAATATTTCTCGGTGCGGGGTTCAATGATGTTTGGAATTTGATGCCGACGCAAACTGGTTTTACCTGGCCGCTTTCAGGTGAGATTCCGAATGTGTTGATGACACCGACCCAAAGACTCGATCTCATTCTTACGCGGGGCACGATCGAACATTCCTCGGTCGACGTGCTCGGCGAAGATATCGGGGCCGATCTAACACCATCCGGTTTCCGGCCGTCGGACCATGCGGGCGTGAAGGCATCGTTCATACTTCAGCCATAACTAGATAAATGCCGAAAGCCATCGCACTACTGACCGTGATCCTGTTGGTGACGACTTTTGCAGCGTCATCTCAAGACGACATTCGCGCGCGAGAGATCGAACGAGTTCGCGTATTGGTGCAGGCTTTCGGCCCGAAGCCGACGAAGGTGACGTTATTGACCCGACAGTTGATCGTCACCCACGGCAAGATCGTAAGGTCACGCGAAACATCATTTGACCTGAAGCACAATGGTGGCGTGACCACGATCTTTTACGAGAATGTTTTGGAGTTGGGAACCAGTAAGGGCTCCGTGAGTTTGGTGCCGGATCGGGCGGCGCGGAATTACGGTCGGTGGGAAGACGTCAGCGTGATCTATCCGGGTACGAAGATTCTATTGATCTACCCTGAGGGGAAGTTTGCAAAGGGATTCTCGAATTCGGTATCGCAGACCCACATCATAATAGTCGACAAGAAGGGCCGGGAGCGCGTTGATGTGCCTCGCGAAAAGATCGTCGCGGTCTATGGATTGGTGGGTGGATACGGCGGTGTAAAGGCCGGCGCGTCGAAGGGCGCTGAGGGCATGACAAACGACCGGGACGTTCTGCTAGACGGAATCTTTGCAGGCGTCGGTGCTCTCGTTGGAATGGTGAAAAGCGACGGACGACCGATTTTGATTTATTCGCGATAGTGCCGAGATATCGGTGTATGAAGACACCGACTTTGCCCTCCATAACGTCATGGATAAAACTTTTGCCACCTCTCGCGGCTAATAACGTGTATTTTCGACGGAGGCACCATTTAACCTATGAAGAAATTACTCTCCTTTGCGTTTATTCTCTGCTGCGCCGCTATCGCGGCCGCCCAGGAACGCGTGATCGATAAGACGGAGTTCGACTCCTTGGTTGCGAGCGGCACTAGTCACCGCGCGATCTGGAAGGACGAAAAGTATCGAATGACAATAACGACCTCGTCGAAGGCGGGCGGTCCATCGGGGACGGATTGGTCGTCAAAAATAATAATCGAGTATGGATCAACGACTGAGACTCGCAGTTTCAGTTCCTCGGTGTTTAACTCAAACGCTAGACCGACGAACGAATCTTTAAGAGTTGGTGAATGGGTTTACTCGCGGACGGGCGACGGACCGTGGACCAAGAAAAAATTTGAGACTGCCGCTCAGAAGGAAAGAGAACCGAGTCCGATGGAGTTGATCGGGGCGACCACAGAATACAAGTATCTCGGACCCGGTACCTTTAGGGATGTGCCAGTTCAGATCTATGTGAAGACTGAGAGGACGACGAAAGTCGGCAAGACAACTGGTCAGAACATGGAGACCGACGCGAAGGTCACTTATTGGATCGACTCAAACGGTACGGTATTGAAGAGTGAATACAGTTCCGAGAATCGCGGGGCGTCCGTCACAAGCCGAACACTGATCACGACAGTCTGGGAACGTGATCCTTCGATAAAGTTCACTCCGCCTGAGATCGTGTCCTAGGACTTGCAGGACTCCCACCGCACTCCGTCTTTTCTGAACGACGAGTTAGCGAACAAAGTAACCCGGTCGATGTTTCACCTTGAGTTCGGGATGCTCCTGGATGATGACCTTTAACGTCCGCCAGCGGTTTTTGTTCTCACCCTCGTTCGGCTCGAACCCGAGACTGTAAACCGTCCCGACATCTTTCAACACCGTGTCGTAGACAGTTGTGAGATCCTCGATCTTTTTCGCGTAGTACATCTTTCCGCCGCTTTGATCCGCTAAGTAGGTGAGCGTCCGCCGCGCATCTGCGTAAATGCGTTTCGAAGCAGCGTCGCCCCCTTCGGTGTCGAGATAGATCGGGAAGATCGACGTCGAACCTCGCTGGACCGATTCGACGAGATCCGCAAAACTGATCGTCGAACCAAATCCCGAGAAGTACATCAGCGAGTTGTCGGCACCGTCCGACATCAACACGATGGCTTTTCGCCGTCCCTTCTCGCCGTCCTTTCCGAGCATGTCCATCCCGAACTTGACCGCGTCCCAGATCTGCGAGCCGCCAGTTCCCTTGATGTCTTTGAGACGCGAGAGCAACACCTGCGAGTCGCTTTCGAATGGCGAGACAACCGTCGGCGAGCTGTGGAATGCGACGACCGCGACACGGTCCGTCGGACGTTTCATCTCGACAAATCGCCGAGTGGTTTTTCGAACCAAACTCAGTTTGTCCGCAGTTGAACCCGACACGTCGAGAAGCAACACGATATCGAACGGTGAATCGCTTTTTGAGAACGACTCGATGTCGACCGGCTTGTCGTCTTCAAAGACACGAAAGTCTTTCTTCTCGAGAGTGACAGAAGTCGAAATAAGATCCGGGACCACGACGTCCATCGAAACGAACGATGTATTGACCTTGATGACTTCCTTCTCGTCATCCGCCACCGATGGCGACTGAAGAGCTGTTTCTTTTACCGCCGGCGACGCAGATCCCCCTTCACTGATCGGAGCCATTACAGATCGAATCAGCGGCCGCTGGTAAGAACGCTCGAGGTAACGTTCATACGATCGAAGCGGAGACATCTGAAAATCCGCGCGTCTGCGGTCAACGCGTCCCGGGTCATCGATCGGAGCGAGAACTAGAAATCCGTCGCGAGAATAAACCTGCGTCCCAAAAAATTGTTTATCGCCCGTGAGGAGTCGAAGCCGGTCGATAAGCGATGCCAATAATTCACCACGTTCAAACTCGCCTTTCGCGAAAGCGTCCAAGACAAGCGGGTACAGCTCAAACTGCATGTCGTTCGGCAACGCTTTTGATATAAGGAAAAGAAACGAGTTGATGCCATCGCGACCGACGCTCGCTTTCATGGGCCAGCCCTGCGAATTGAGCTGCGTGCAGATAAGCGTTGTGTACTCCTGCTTCAGGGAGTCGATCGCTTTTGTCGAAAATTTGTTCTTATCGAGATCGATCGCGGCCTGGCGGGTCTTAGCCACGAGCTCGGTAGCAGCCGCAACTATTTGGTCATGAAGCCTCTTGTCTTCGGCAGCAGACGCCGGCGCTGCGGCGATCTGTTTCTTTAACTCGGCGAGTTTGCCCGGTTGGAGACAGGGCGTTTGGGCAGGCGCCATGAAGGCGGCCGAGATAACTACCAAAACTCCGATACAGATAAAACCCGGACTCTTCATCAAAAACCCACTACAACGTCGGTCGACCTTTATCCTCTATTCCGTTAGTTATATCCTATAAACCACGGATTTATGAAGATAGCGGTGGCCATGAGCGGCGGCGTCGACAGTTCGGCAGCGGCCGCATTATTAAAAGAACAGGGGCACGAGCTCATCGGTTTCACGATGCAGCTCTGGAATCAGCGCCGCCATATCAACGTCGACGAAAACGGCGATCCGCTTCCGAGCCGATGCTGTTCCCTCGATGACGTTTACGATGCACGTCGTGTCGCGGAGTCGCTCGGCTTTCCATTTTACGTACTGAACCTCGAAAAGGATTTCGAGCGCGACGTCGTTGAGCCGTTCGTTCAAAGTTATCTATCGGGTGAAACTCCGATCCCATGCGTTGCCTGCAACTCGCGATTGAAATTCGCGTCGCTCGATCGAATGGCTCAGTCGCTGGCGTGCGACAAGGTCGCGACCGGTCATTACGCACGTGTCGAGTATGATGAGGCGGCGGACCGGTATCGCTTGTTCCGCGGTAAGAATCACTGGAAGGATCAGAGCTATTTTCTTTGGGAGTTGACGCAGGACCAACTCTCGCGTGCTTACTTCCCGCTTGGCGAGATGCAAAAGAGCGAGGTCCGTGACATCGCACGCGATGCAAATCTCTATACTGCGGACAAGCAGGAGTCGCAGGAGATCTGTTTTGTTCCGGACGGAAAGTATTCGGAGTTTATCGATCGCTATCTTGAACACGAAGACCGATCGGAGGAAGTACCGGCGTCGGGTGATATCGTTAACACGAGCGGCGAGCCGGTCGGGGAGCACGGCGGCATACATCGTTACACGATCGGTCAACGGCGGGGCCTGGGCATAGCGAACGAGAAGCCGCTTTATGTCGTGCAGATCGAGAGAGCGAGGAATCGGATCATCGTCGGTGAGGCTGACGAACTCGAGTCGATCGAGTTCGTTGCAAAGGGCGTGAACTGGGTCGCGTTTGATGAACCGGCGGAACCGGTTCGGGCGAAAGCAAAAGTTCGGTATCGCCATGACCCGGCACCGGCGACAATACATGCTTTACCCGGTGGTCGCGCTCGTATCGTTTTCGATGAACCGCAGCGCGCCATAACACCCGGCCAGGCTACGATCTTCTACGATATCGACGACGATGACGAAGTTGTGGGAGGCGGCTGGATCGCCCGCGACGAGGTTTGAGATCTTAAATTATGGCAAATGCAAAAAAACGTCCGAGCAAAGCAGCGAAGGCGGCGAAAAAATTATTGGAAGCTTCAAAGCTGCTCGCAGAAAAAACTGAACGCGATATGAAAGGCGGACAAGAGTTCAAGTCGTCCAGCCCAACGCCTCGTGCGAATAGCACGGCGATGAAAGCGCGCCCTCATAAGAAGCGTGGGTGACGGTCAATGAACAAGGCTGAACTTCGTCGCGAGTATCTTGAAAGACAGAAAACGCTCTCGAAGGAGGAGCGCGAGTCCGGCAGCAGTCGGATCGCCGACCACTTTTTCTCCAGTTTCGATCTGGGCGATGTTAGCGTCCTTCACTCTTTTGTTCCGATCGAAAAGTTTAACGAGATCAATACGCGACTCATCTTCGCAAAGCTCTGGCGCGGCTTTCCGCATATCGAGACCGTCGTGCCGCGCGTCGATTTCGGGACCGGCAGTATTCAGAGTCTAAAGTTCACACATGAGACGGAGCTTGTCCGAAACGCCTGGAATATAGACGAGCCTTCGCATGATGAGATCGTCGACACCGGGTTGATCGACTTGGTTCTCGTCCCGGGTCTTGCGTTTGATCGCTCGGGTCACCGCGTGGGATACGGTAAGGGCTTCTACGACAGATTTCTCGCGAAGTGTCGTGAGGATTGTGTGAAGGTCGGACTTTGCTACTTCGAT
>DATEOJ010000149.1:0-8205 GCA_035274235.1 Pyrinomonadaceae bacterium | reverse complement strand
GCTCTGACAAGTGTATACGACGGCGAGTGTGACACTTATCACATACCGGTAGAAACACTGCGAATAAAATGACTTTTGGATTTTCCACCCGGACAGCGGTCGCTATTTAGGTCTACAGGAGCAGAGGAAGAACCATGGCGTTGAATATCAAAATTGCCAAGCTAGGTTTGCTCGGCTTGTCAGCAGTATCGTTGCTGATCTGGCTTGCCTTTGGCAGCGTGCCCACCGGCGTCAGCGATGTGGCTGCGCAAACCGCAAGCAGCCCCGCGACGGACGACAACTATGTCGGCAGCGAAACCTGCGCCGGTTGTCACGAGCCTCAGGCCAAGGGCTTCGAATCCACGAAGCATGCGAAGCTCGGCACGATTTCCTCGTGGAAGGATAAGCGCACTGGTTGCGAATCATGTCACGGACCTGGCAAGCAACACGTCGAGGGTGGTGGCGACAAACTCAAGATCGTCTCATTCAAGCAGATGGACCCGAAGGCCTCGGCGGAAACGTGTCTCGCATGCCACGCCGGTAAGGAGGCTCATAACAATTTCCGTCGCGGCGAGCACTGGCGAAACAACGTCAGCTGCAATACCTGTCATACGGCTCACGGCCCCGAGCCTGCAAAGTTTAAGATCGGCTCAACTACTTTCGTCAGCGATATCTCCGCCCAGAATCCTGGTCAGGCAACAGCCAAGGCACTACGTGCAAATGAGCCACAGCTCTGCATGGCTTGCCACAACGAGACAAAGGCACAGTTCACCAAACCGTTCCATCACAAAGTGCTCGAAGGCACCATGAACTGCAGCGACTGTCACAACGCGCACGGCGGGTATGAGCAAAAGCAGACGAAGGTAGCCGTTGGAGCGGATGCCGCATGTATCAAGTGCCATGCAAACAAACAAGGGCCCTTCGTTTTCGAGCACGCCCCGCTAAAGGTTGAAGGCTGCACCTCGTGTCACACGCCGCATGGCTCGTCGAATCCCAAGATGTTGAAACGGGCCCAAGTGCGACAGCTTTGCTTCGAATGTCACACCGGTATCAGCGAAGAGCTATCGCCCGGTGTCCCAAGCCGACACAACCAGGCTCAGATGAGAGAGCAGAATTGTACGGTCTGCCACTCCGCGATACACGGCTCTAACTCGCATCGACTGTTCTTCAGATAGAGAGGGTTTATGGAAGCGATCAGAAAGCACTCACTATTGTCGGCGGTTTCTTTCGCGGCGGTTTGCTTTGCGATGTCGATCACGACGACGGCCCAGACACCCTCGCCAACGCCGGAGCCTCCTTCAAACGCCGGTATCTACGGCAATCTCAGACTGACATCGAGCGTCGAACTGGGTGTCCGCGGCTTAGACGTCAACGGTGACCACGACAAGTACCGAAGCGATCTGGGATACAAACCGGGTTTTCGAATCTTCGATTCCAGTTTTCTTCTCGAGAATAGCTCCGCCAGCGCACTTCCCTTCGACACGATGCTCGTCCAAAGCAGCGGATGGGGATCGGATCCGCAGAGCTCGTTTCGACTAAACATCGATCGCACCGGCTTATACAGGTTCGACTCGAATGTCCGACGAGTGAAGTACTTCAACAATCTGAAGAACCACGCGACTACGTACTCGCAGCCCGTGTCGCTAGGCTCGCAGCACCGCGCGAACACCGAACATTATTTTGGTGACTTCGACCTGACGATCTTTCCGGAAAGAGATTTGCGATTCAAAGTCGGATACTCGTTCAACGATACCGAGGGTCCCGGAACAAGCACCATCCGATTCAGTTCCGACGAATATACGGTCGACTCAAATGTAAGATCACACTCGGACGATCTTCGGTTGGGCGTTGAAGGAAAACTCCTCGGGTTCAACCTCGGACTTAATTACGGTCATCGCATCTTCCGCGACAACACGCTCTTCTTTAATAACGGGCTCAACCTTGGAAACAATACAACGACGGGCTCATCGCAGCTGACGAATGCTACGCGACAGTTCGATGTCGAAGGCACGACAGATTTCGTTCACGGTTATTTCCAGAGGACTTTTGCCAAACGATTTGATATCAGCGGACGCCTCATCTATTCGGAAGTAAACTCGGAAATGAATGAGGAGGATAACCTCACCGGGCGAGCTTCTTCGACGGGCAACTTCATCGTCCTGAATCAGATCTTTGTCCCGGGTGAAGGCAAGCGACCGCAGACTCGCGGCGACGTCGGGGCGACGTGGATGGTGACGAACAAATTCCGCATCTCGAATACATTCACGTTCGATCAGTTCAGCATCAGCGGAGCGAATACTTTTCTTGAGCGAACTGTGCAGAACACCCCGTCGGGCGGCACAGTTACTCCGAGCATAAGTAACACGACGTCGATGCGCGGCACGTCGTACAAGAGATTTGCAAACTTGATAGAAGGTGATTACCAGTTCAGCCGCCGATTCGCGGTCAATGTTGGTTACCGGTATACGAATCGAGAGGTTACGCGCGAGCTTGTCGACATCGACCTTCGAACCGGTGCGGTCCAGAGAGCCGGCGAAGAGAATCTCGAGAACTCGACGAATACGTTTATAGTCGGGACGAGGATTCGGCCGGTCAATAATTGGACCATCTACATGGATCTGGAGAAGGGCGAATCGGACAACGTGTTCACACGTCTTGCGAATAACGACTTCTTCAATTTCCGGATCCGAACGAATGGCCACTACAAGCAGTTCTCGTTCAATGCTTCGTTTATCCACAAGGATAATGAGAGCCCCGGAACGACGCTGCCGGTAACCGGACTTCCGGCGACCGAGTCGATCGCAGATACGAATATAGACATCTTCTCCGGAAACGTGGATTGGACGCCATCGTCCAGACTTACCCTGAGCTCCGGCTACACGTATACGCACCAAACGACGAGGGCTGACATCATCGTTCCTGTCGGAACGCCGATCTTTTCGTCTACGACCTTCTTGCTTGGCTTGAGTGAATATTTTGTTCGCGACAACTATTTCTTCTTTAACGTGCACGCCCAACCGCTGAGACGCGTTTCGGTCTACGCGAGTTATAGCATCAGCGATGATGGCGGCCAGGGCAGTCGCGTAGTCACACGTCCGCAGGACATCATCTCGGGTTATCCGATGACGAACCAGACACCGGAAATTAAGATCGCGTTTCGTCTAGCCGATTGGGTGGATTGGAATGTGGGTTATCAATATTACTCGTACAAGGACCTGCAAGAGATAAGACCGTTTGCGAATCCGCAATCGATCTTCCCTTCGCAGAGCTACTCCGCCCATATGCCGTACACGTCGCTCAGGTTTTATTTTGGAAGGTCGACGGATAGATAGCTGAGATCCACTCGACTAGAAAAACAATTGAGGCTGCCCGAACGGCAGCCTCTTTCTTTTGCTTTTAACTTCTTTGGAAACAGCCCCGATTCACATGTCCGTCTGACGGCGGTCGCTTATTCCGGGTTATCAAATTTCAAATTTCAAATTTGAGAGTCGTCCTTAACGGCAGCTTCCTACCCTTTGTCTGCCGAACCAAGTTCCGGCGCGAATAGGATGTCCTTCTGACTCCTCTCGCTTATTCCGATTATCAAATTTCAAATTTCCATATTTGAAATTTGAGAGTCGTCCTTAACGGCAGCTTCCTACTTTTTGCTAAAGCCAAGTTTCCGCCGCGATTCAGATGTCCGTCTGCCGGCGGTCGCTCGTTCCGGTTATCAAATTTCAAATTTGAGAGTTCAGTGCTTAGTACTTCACCTTCTCATAACCACCCGTGTGACACTGCGCGCATTGGAACTGTGAGATGTCACCGAGATTTATCGGGTGCTTGAATGAACGATCACCCTTGTGACATGCGGCGCATTGCCACGTGTTCTTGTCGCCTAAGTTGACCGGATGTTGGTAGACACCGTTCGCGGGTTGGATAGTCTTTCCGCCGAATGTTTGATCGAGCGTCGTATGGCAGATCGCGCAATCGTTGCGGATCACCTGTCCATCTTTGCTGGTGTGCTGCCCGTCATGACAGCGGAAGCAACCCTGAGCGTTGAAATGACCGACGTTGTTGAAGTGCGCCCGCCAGTCGGTTTTCATCTCCGGGAAGAAGTAAGTCTGATAGATCCGCTGCACTTCGGCGACCGCGTTTCGGACCGCGTCTTGTCGGCCGTTGTAGACATCGGCATGAGCGCTTCTGTAATAGCTGTCGAGCCCACTCGCGATCGCGGCGACCGCTTCGTCATTCGTTTGATATTCGGCGGACAGCACCTCCACCGCCTTTGCTTTGATGAACGGCAATGAGACGTCGAGCTTTCCTGCGGTTAACGACTGATCGACGGCGGCATTGGGCGAAAGATAATTATGAGCCGGCCGATTGTGGCAGTCGATGCAGTCCATCCGGCGCTTCTCCGACTGTTCGATCTGTTGGGCAGTGAGTTTCGATGTATTGTCGAGGTATTCGACGACCCGCCCGTTCTTATCCTTCATACGGACCCACGGAATGTCCTGGCGCCGCTCGTCACTCGCGATATAGGTGATCTCGTTCGCGAGATTCATATGCCAGTGGATCCCACCAACCTCGCCGGTCTCGGCGTTCCCGCCGCCGACTTTGATCAGCAAGCGAACCTGATTGAGCGTGTTCTTTTCGTCGAACCCGAAGTGATTAAAGGTGCGCAATTCATCGCCGAGAAACTTCTCCGGCCAATGACATTTCCCACATGTGTCGTTTGCCTTGCGCATCGGGGGGTGGATAGGCGACTTGATCGGACGGCTATAGGAATTGAACGTCACACTGTAGAGCTGATTCATTCCGTTCAACTTTGACCGGACATACCATTCCGCACCGCCTCCGACGTGACACTCGACACACCGCACTTGAGCGTGGGACGTCGCCTTGTACGCTACGAATTCCGGTTTCATCACAGAGTGGCACTGCTGCCCGCAGAATTCGACCGACTCCGTATACTCAAAAGCTCGATAACTGCCAAACGCAGTCATGAAAAGAAAGAGGAATCCAAGTATCAGAAACACGACCAGCGACCGACGACGGGCGGGATCGTTGAGATCGAGGATCGGATACGTGGCCATGTGAATGTCGGGGTTCTTGCGACGCCGGCGTCGCTCGAAGATCATGCCGACAAGGATTATGAAGATTCCGAAGCCGAGGATGGACGGGAGTAGGATGTAGGTAACAAGTACCGCGTACGGATTGTCGTGCTCCCGACCGAACAGCTCAATAGCTATAAGAAGCAGGATACTAGTCAGCGCGGCGATCGCGATCGCTCCGCCGATAAAGCTGATGTAGTTACGAAGCAGGCTCGGAAGTTTTACCTTCGGTTCCGGTGTTTCCTCTGCTGGTGGATTGTCCTTTTCCTCGCTCATAAACCCTCCGAGTTAGTATCAGAAACCGAACGACCGGCCCTGATGACATCGCTTGCAATCAGAAAAATCATTTCCGCCGAACGCACGCTGGTTGTTATGACACGACGCACAACTTTTCACACGGGAGCTCACAAGATGCATGGCCGCGGTTGGTGAAGTCACCTGGCGGCCCCGCCCTCCGCCCGCCATAACCATGTGACATTGCGAGCAGCTCAAACCTTTTCTCGCATGTTCGGAGTGACTGAAGTTCATCCCGAATGCCTTCGCGGATTCGGAGGTCCGCGGCGGCCGGCCCGGCTGATGGCAGGTTGAGCATGTGGCAATGTCCTTCTCGCCGGAACGGGCTCCCGGACCGTGACATTGAAAGCAAGTCGTATGAGCGCTCGTCCTTGACGGGATCGAGAGTGCCACACCGCGTCGCGTCGGACGATGGCACGTCGCGCAGTTAGTAAGCTTCGTATGGCGACCGTGGTCAAAAGAGACTGAAAAACTCTTAAGACCCGGAAACGCCTTGACGCCCGTCTCGGTGTGACAGATGTAACACATCGGGCTGCTGTTCCCCTGTGCGAACTGTTCCTGATGACACGACGCACACGGAATATGACCCGAATACCGCATGCCGGCGCTGTTGTCGTTTCGGACGTGACAGACCAGACAAGGCATTCGCGTGTGCTGCTGAGTGTCGTGACGGAACTTCGAAAAATCCTGTGTCGAATTTGCGGTCGCCGTCTCAACTACGGGGGTAGCAGTGCTTTCACTTCCGTGCGCGACAAACAGGAGGGACGCAAGCGCCAAGGACGTCGCCGCGAGAACGATAAGTCTCGCACCTCTTTGACGCACTCTGATCACGGTGTACCTCCGGCGTCAACGATCGCCTTCCGATGCGACTCGGGGACTGGTTTTGTTCCGAAAGTCACGTGACATTTCGTGCACTGGAATTTTGCGTTCGCTTTGCGCGCCTCCATCTCGACGTTCAGTGCACCGCCGTCTGCGGCGGTCGCGGTCGCGTGACACATCGCACACGAGCTGATCGCAACTTTCTTTGTCGCCGGTACGGTCGTGTTCATCGTCGCGACCGTGTGACAGGTGTCGCAGCTCAACTCGGAGTGACTTGCGAACTCGTGTCGAAACTTTCCGGATGAGTCGCGCCGGCGCCATGCGTCGAGCGTGACACGATCAGCCACCCCCATCTGGGTGGCGACCCTTGCGTCAAAATCTGCCGGTGGTTTTGGCTGCGCAAGTTTATGGCAGGTCGCACAATCTGTCGGTGCAGGTATCATCCCGGAATCCTGCGCGTGACACATCAAGCAGCTCGCGTGACCGATGGGCACAGACTTGAACGTTCCCTTCTTGAGCCAGAAGCCTTCGCCGATATTCGCCGGCGGCTTCGAGACGAACTCGTCACCTGATGTCCCTTCGGGATTCATCGTCTTGTGACAAACCACACAGCTCTCCTCGGCCGCCAAACCGGATCGCAGCGACACCGGTTGAAACAGTCCGCCCGTACCTCGCGAGGCCGTCACTATATCGATGTGTTTGTCGTGCGGAAACTGGATCTCGAAATCCGACGGCGGTGCCTTCTTTCCTTTTGTCGAAACATCAAAAAGCTCTCGAGGATTTGGAAACGGATGACGACGGCTGTCACGCGGACTTGGATTTGTATGGCAGATCGAGCAGACGACCGGGGCCGGCCGTCCGCGGAAGAACTGTTGCCGATGGCAGTTCAGACACGACTCGTGTTTCGGATACTCGGTCACATCCGGAAATGCGTCGGCTTCCGCCCGCACCTTGTTCCAATTCTCCGACGGGAAGGTATGGCACGAAACGCACTCTTTTTTATGTGCTGCGACGTTGTGCGGGAATTCCGAGTACTTCTTTGCGACGGCGGGGCGCGTCCTTCTTGCTGCTCGTGTGCGCCTCGCTTGAGCGAGCGCGGGCTCAACAAACTCTTCGGGGTAGATCGCGACGATCGTCGCGACAAGGAACGAGAGCGCAACCAGTACCAAGCGCACCTTGCGATTCGTCTTGGCAGAGCGTTCGAGCATTAGGTAAGTGTCTTCTTTTTGAGCCGTTTGATGTCTTCCAATATATTAGCCGCTTCGTCAAACTACCTGTGACAGCGGTCACATCGACTTACGCTGTGCGTTGTTAAGTTGTGTGAACAAGTCCGCGCTCACGGGAGTTTCTTCACACGTTCGGGTAGAGTTGTCCCGTCTGAGCATCGTAGTACAAGTAATAAAAAGCTGATCGGGCTTATCGCGTGTAGTAGCCGTGTTGCTTGCGGAGAGTTAGACGGAATTCGTCCTATGTCGACCGCCGAAGAAAAGATCGTCGTTCCACCCGCTAGTTCCCTCCCGCGCGGTGCCGGGATCTCGATCGTCACCCGCTTTCTTCGTTTCGCGTGTTCGGTCAGGCTCGGCGTGATACTGCTTTGTTTGCTGGGACTGGCATGCCTGGTCGGGATGCTGATCATGCAGCAGAACGTCGATGGGTTTGAAAACTATTACGCCGCTCTCACGCCTGCTCAACGGCTTCTTTACAGCAGGCTCGGGTTTTTCGACATCTATCACGTCTGGTACTTCAACGCGCTGCTCTGCGCACTCTCACTAAATATTGTCCTCGCCTCGATCGATCGCTTTCCAAAGACATGGAAGTTCGTGTCTAAACCGCAGGTGACGGTACCGGTCAGGTGGCTGGCCGAACAGACGGGTTCGACAAGCTTTGAGACGGCATCGAGCGACTTCCAAATGCGGGCCGAGGAATTGATGCGTCGGTTTGGTTGGAAACGGATCCGGGTCGCGACAAAAGGCGGATCGACATTTATCCTCGGCGAGTCGGGAGTTTGGAACCGACTCGGTGC
>DATEOJ010000148.1:0-3684 GCA_035274235.1 Pyrinomonadaceae bacterium | reverse complement strand
CGTTATCCTCGACGCAGAAGATCACCGGCAGTTTCAGATTGCACGCCGTGTTGAGTGCTTCCCACCACTCGCCTTCGCTGGTCGTTCCATCGCCGACCGACATGTAAGCGACCTCGTCGCCTTTGAAGCCAGTTACCTTGTCTTGAAGTTCTTTTACAAGAGACGCGCGATAAGAAGCCTCGGCTGCACCGACCGCGTGAAGAGCCTGACTTCCGGTGCACGACGACTGCGAGGGAACGTTGAGATCTTTGTGACCCCAGTGTGAGGGCATCTGACGTCCATGTGAGTTCGGATCGACTTCGGCTCCGACTGCCGAATACAACATCTCCTGCGCGGTCATTCCGAGAGCAAGCATCAGAGCGCGATCGCGATAGTAGGGGAAGAACCAGTCGTACGCCGGCTTCATCGCTAAAGCGGCTCCGACGAGCACGCCTTCATGACCCGCACCCGAGATCTGGAAGAAGATCTTGTTCTGACCCTTGAGCTGGATCTCTTTGTCGTCGATCCGACGCGACAGGTACATCGTGCGGTAAAGAGCGACAAGGGTTTTGTTGTCGAGTCCGCGTCTGCGATCGACATCACCGCCTTTCGCCTCTACCGCGGATGCCTCGGCGGCAGTTCCTTTGGCGGTTTCCTGCATTTTAGTCTCGTCGACGTAGCCGTCGGCCTCGGTCGTCTTCGCTTCTTCGGCGACAACGACCTTTCCATTAGTCTTCCCGTTCTTCTTGCCGGTTTTTTCTGCTGCGGTAGCCATTCAAATAAGTCCTATCTGGTAAGTATTAGTACTGTTGAGGCAAGGTATAAAGATAGCAAATCAGGGGTGAACTGTGAACTCTATCGGCCTGCTCGCGAGACGAGGCGGCAATCGCTATTAGCCGCAGATTACGCAGATGACGCAGATTTTTCCAGACCGGTTTGGGGGCGCTTCGTATCCACTCATGATCAGATTATATGGGGCCGACTTCAGAAAATCCGTGTTATCTGCGTAATCTGCGGCTAACCTTCTCAACCCAGCCGAGTCTTGAGCCGACCAAAAGAATTACACGACCGAAATCGGATAGAATCACGAAATCGGAACCTCTAAACTCGGTGACATGATGAACGATCGGACAGATTGGCGATGGTTGGCGGTTGAGACGAAGAACGCGGCGTTCGACGGCGTGTTCTACTTTGGCGTCCAGACGACCGGCGTATTTTGCCGGCCGTCATGTTCTTCGCGTCGACCGCGAAGAGAGAACGTCTCGTTCTTCGTCACGCCAACAGACGCCGAGCACGCCGGTTTTCGCGCGTGCCTTCGCTGCAAGCCAAAGCAAGAACTCGCTCCCGACGCCGCGGCGGGGCTTATCACACGCGCGTTCGAGTTACTTCAGACAAACGAGATCGAAACGATCGATGAACTGGCGACGCGACTCGACGTCAGCAGCGGACATTTGCAGAAAACATTCAAGGCCATACTCGGCCTGTCACCAAAAGAGGTTACCGACATGATGCGAATCGAAAGTTTTAAGGAGAACGTGAAACGAAGCGATGTAACGACGTCGCTCTATGACAGCGGATTTGGTTCGAGCCGTTCGCTCTACGAAAAGGCAGGCGAGACGCTGGGCATGACGCCGGCGGTTTACAAGAAGGGCGGCAAAGGAACAAAGATCCGATACGCGATCGCCGACTCACCGCTCGGAAAGCTGATGGTCGCGGCGACCGAGCGTGGAATCTGTGCGGTTAGTTTTGGTGACGATGAAGAGTCACTGCAGCGAGAGTTGGTAGATGAGTTTTTCGCTGCCGATATTTCGCCGGACGCCGACGACCTTCGCGACTCTGTAGACGCGATCTTAAGAAGTCTTGACGGCGAGAAGACGATTCTGACGTTACCGCTCGATCTACGTGCGAGTGCCTTTCAAATGCGCGTGTGGTCAGAGCTTCGCAAAATTCCATACGGCGAAACTCGAACTTATGCGCAGGTCGCGGAAGCCGTCGGTAATCCAAAGGCTGTACGCGCGGTTGCGCGAGCATGTGCGACAAACCCGGTGGCGTTGGTCAACCCGTGTCATCGCGTCATCGCGTCGAACGGAAAGTTGGCGGGATACAAGTGGGGAATTGAAAGGAAGAAGGCGTTGCTCGAACATGAGGGGCGAGGCTAGCTGATTTCTTCAGTGACAAGTTACGAGTGACTTATGACTTCTCACTTGTCACTTGTAACTTGTAACTTGTCACTGAAGAAAAATGTCTTCTGCACGCACGCAACGCCAAAGCAGAATGCTTTATTTGTAAGATCGAACGCGAGTAGCAGAGACTTTGCGAGGCGGGGTGGTAGTTGAGAAAATCAGATCTCTTCCGCTGGCTACACATCTGATCCATTAAAAAACCACCGACTCACCATGATTTGTCCCGTACCGCTTTCGATCTACTGCGCCTTCAACACCCAACCATTAGGATCGACAACAGGTGCGGCACCACTGAAATTAACTGAAGCCGCACCGCCCTTCATCTCAACCCGCTGACTCTTGCCCTCAACCACTACGTCGATCGGCATCGGGAACGAAAGCCCACTCGGCGTTTCCCAACGAAGATTCAACGTGCTGCCGGTCGTCTCCGTTACGAGCTTCGGTAGCTTCGGTTGACGCAGATACATCTCAAAGAACCAGTCAAGATCCATCTTCGACTCCTCTTCAGCGATAGCTAGAAAGTCGTCGGTGTTAACGAGACGCGTCTGACGTCCGTCCGTAAACTTCTCCATCTCTTTTGTCGGATACGCCATGCGTCGAAGGGCGCGGAAGAAGGCGTCGTCGCCGATAAGGTAACGGAGCGTGTTTAGAACCACCGCGCCTTTGCCGTATACATCGCCGTTCGACTTCACATAATCCGGGGCGAGGAAGTAAACCTGATACGCAGGCGACGCTTCGCGCGGAGCGACCGCTTGAATGTTGAGCGTTCGTTTCGCACGTTCCTTCATCGCGGCGAAGTACGCGTCTTTCTTCCCGAGGTGTTCCAGATAGAGCGTGTCCATGAACGATTGAAACCCTTCATGGATCCAAAAGTCGCGCCAGTCGGATGCGGTGACGAGGTTCGCCCACCACTCGTGACCAAACTCGTGAAGCATCAGTGAGTCGAAGCCGTGCTCGGTCTTCTTAAACTCATTGCCGTACGCGATCAATGTCGCGTGTTCCATACCGAGATGCGGTGTCTCAACGATACCTAGTTTCTGCGAACGCCACGGAAACGGTCCGAGATATTTTTCAAAGAACGCGTTGTATTTCTTCGTCTCCTCGACGAGCCACGCCCCCTTGTCGTAACTTTCGGGCAGTACGTAAAACTCGATCGGGATCGTCTCCCCAGTTATGCTCTTTACGGAGTCCTTGATCACCTTATATGGAGCGGCGTTGAAGAGGATCTCGTAGTTCGGGATCGGGTTCGTCATGTGCCAGCTGTAGGTCGACGTGCCGTCCGAATTCTTTTTCACCCCGACATATTTGCCCGGACCGGCCGCGATTAGCGGATCCGGAACCGTCACGTGCATCGACACGTCCGAAGCTTTGTCCGACGGATGGTCCTTCGCCGGAAAGAGAAGATCGGCCCCATCGTTCTGCATCGCGATCGAAACCCAATCGGCACCGCTCGGTGTCTTCTTCCACATGAAACCACCGACCCACGGCGGATTAGGCGCCACACGCGGTGCTCCCGAGTAGG